>JBGSQJ010000179.1:0-4411 GCA_041738165.1 Bdellovibrionales bacterium | reverse complement strand
AGGTTGGGCGTTAATTTTTGTCCATTTCAATAAACCTGTTGTCTTTGCTTCAGGATACAAGTGTTTAATTTTTGTTATGTCTTGTGACTCCGTAAATGTAACATTATCAGTGTGAATTCTTATAACACTATTAATATCTTTTAATGCGACGTTCGCGGTTCTATTTCTACCGTAAGATGTTAAAAAACTTTTTATTCTTGCTAAACCATAATGATAAGCCTCTATATTGTTGTATAGAATATAATAATCTCTATCTTTTAATACTACATGATCATGAATTTGATAATGTGATTCAATAGTATGGCCAACATCTAACTTTTCATTTTGTATCTCTTCGTAAGTTCGATTAATTTTTTTATGTCTTGTTAATGACCCCCATATTGATGATAATAGATGTTTTAATAATTTGTTCTTTGGAAATAATACCCTTAGATCTGTTAACCTTGTGAACCACCGACAAAAAATATCTTTTCCTTTCATTAAGTCATCCTGTTCATAAACGTAGGAGTTGAATCCGTCTTCTTCTTGGTAATAAGGGTCAGGTACCTCTTGCACCGAGTGAATCTCACAAAAAGAAGTCAGCGGTCTGACGAGTTTTCGGTGAGCGTCGCTGGCAGCGAGTGATTGGACATTTTGAAAGTTCGACTCATCCATGGTGAGAATCAAATCGAACTGCGTAAAATCGGCCACATTAAATTGCCGAGCCCTTAGCGGCGTAAGATCGTAGCCGCGACGCTTGGCGTGTTCGATCATTCGAGCATCTGGGGGGCTGCCCACATGCCATGCACCTGTTCCCGCAGAGTCGACATGGACTCGGTTTGAAAGCTGACTTTGCGCAATTATTTTTTTAAATACGCCATCGGCGGCGGGCGACCTGCAGATGTTGCCCAAACACACAAAAAGCACATTGTAATCCAATTTCGAAATCACTCTTTGCCCGGTCGGGGTTTAAAATCGAGCGCAGCCGAATTGATGCAGTAGCGCTTTCCGGTGGGTTCGGGGCCATCATCGAAAACATGACCCAAGTGCGCATCGCAGTTTCGGCAAACCACTTCAGTGCGTTTAAGAAACAAACCGCGATCTTCGCGGTATTCCAATGGATCTACGGGTTCATTTTCCGCGGGCTTGTAAAAGCTGGGCCAGCCCGTGCCCGAATCATACTTCGTGGTGGAATCAAAAAGCGGAGCCCCACAGCAGATGCAGACGTACTGGCCGTCTTTTTTATTGTCCCAAAGCTCTCCAGAAAAGGCCGGCTCGGTGCCGCTTTCTCTGGTGACCTTGTACTGAATGTCGCCCAAACGCTCTTTCCAAAACGATTTTGGCTGGTTTTTCCAATCCATGGGCGCTACTTTAAGGCGAATTTTTGGCGTCATCAAGGAGCTGGTAGTGGAATTGTTAGAATTGATCAAAACGCGTCGCACTGTTCATATGTACAAGCCCGAAAAAGTCGATGACCAGGTCGTGAAAGACGCTCTGGGGGCCAGTTTGTGGGCCCCGAACCACCGCATGACGTATCCGTGGCGATACATCGACGTTCGAGGCGGCGCTCGCGAGCAATTGGCGGACTTGTCGGTGGAGCTCAAGAGGGCAGTCGAAGAAATTTCAGACGTGAAAGCCAAAGCACTAAGAAACAATGTGCTTCAACCTTCGCATTGGATAGCGTTGGCCTTGCGCCGCAATGCGAATCCAGCTATCGAGCATGAGGACTACGCCACACTCGCGTGCAGTGTGCAAATCGCGTCGATGTATCTTTGGGAGCGAGGACTAGGCAGCAAATGGAGCACGGGGGCAGCGTCGATGCATCCAAGAGCCTACGAAATTTTGGACTTGTCGCCTGAGGAGTTTAAACTTGAAGGGGCTTTGATGATTGGAGTCCCCATGGTCATGCCCAAGGCTCCCGCGCGGCCTGAACTCGATCAGTTTTATACAGTCACCTAAGACCAGATTACATAGTCTCGAATTTGAGTTGGCGCTCTGAATTGGTGGGTTCGATTTCAAGCTCGAAGCCGATACGGCCAATTTCACGTTTGTCTTTGGTTTCAACCTGAACGCGCCATTGACCGGGTTGATAGTTGGATTTCACTCCATAACCTCTAAACCCCTCTTCACGTCCGCCGACTATCTTGATCGGGATTGAATCTTGCTCAACCCAACCTAATCTCTGGTCGCGCCAGTACCAACGCACCAGAACCTGATCAGAAAACCGAGCCGGTGAAAATATACGAAAGGCCACATAGATTTTATCGTCTTTTTGAGCCAGAAAATCTTGGTCGCCGTTGTGCCAAAACTTCCACCATGGTCTTTCGTTGTAGAGTCGATACTCGCCATCCACCTTTTCGATTTTGTGATAAACGCCTATGAACGGGATTGAAAGCGGGACGGGCGGGATCAGGCGCAACATGTAGAGCGACAAAAACACCAATAGTACGGTCGCCATTGGGGTTAAGATTTGCGATTTGGCTCGATCAAAGAGCGGAGGCCTGTACGTCTGAATCCACCAAGCCAGGCCCGCCAGAGGAAGACAGCCCACAACCATCGAGAAGAGAAAAATCAATACGCTGATCGCCCCGACCCAGATGGGCACGACAAACGAAAAGAAGCTCAAGTAGCAAAGTGACAACAAACCAAATTTAAAAGGTAACCCTAATGATTTGAACCGAGAGAGTTCATTGGCCACGGTGAGCGCCACAATGACTCCCATGAAAGCGAAAGACACGAGAAGCGACGAGCTTTTAAAAAAGAAGATCGCGTACATGTTAAGAAGACTACCAAAGAAAAAGTGAATGATTGGAACCCGATATTTTCGCCACTTTTCAATCCAAGGTGAAACCTGGATGGGGGCAGAATCCGGGGGAGATGAGCTCTCGACAAACATTTGAGTCAGAGTGAAAGTGATAGCAAGTAAATAGAAGACCTGTTGACCAATCGTTGACCACGAATCAATTTGATCGGCGGTGACAATATCAAATAAAAACCCGCCAACGAAAAAAGTCGCGTCGAGGCGCGCCTCGTTCTTTTCGTAGTAGGCTTTTGCCATGGCCACTCGCGATTGAACTTGCATAGAGGTAGACGCTGAAGTTTCGGTTTTATTTTCGTTCATACTGATGTGGGTAAGTATAAAGACACTAAGACCGTCAGGCTAGAGGTTGTTGCGGAATCCTTCGATTTCGATGCTAGACAAATGCCTGGTTTGGGGTGCAGTATGCGCGCATGCAAAAAACCATTGCAGGGCTAAATTGTCGCGTACGACCAGGTGATTCAGATTCGCATTCGGTTATTCTTTTGCATGGTTTTGGCGCTGACAGTTCAGATCTCTTTGGGTTGGCTGACGCGCTTGACCCTCATGAAAAATGGAACTTTTATTTTCCTAATGCTCCACTAGAGGTGCCGATTGGTCCTATGTGGACCGGGCGAGCCTGGTTTCCGATTTCGCTTCGTGATCTTGAAGTGGGGGTAGATTGGACTCAAATACGACCTCCTGGTTTAGACTCCTCTTCGAAGCAGGTATTTGACCTCGTCTTTGAGCTCAATTGTAAAAACTTGGTGATCGGTGGTTTTAGTCAGGGCGCGATGGTGGCGACTGAAGTGGCTCTGAAAAATCCAGGCGAAGTTTCGGCGCTCATCGCCTATTCGGGCGTCTTGCTCGATGAACCTAACTGGTCGAAATTAGCTAAAGAATTCGATAAGCCCATCCTTCAAAGCCACGGGCGGCAGGACCCCGTATTGCCGTTTTCTGCGGCATTGAGACTGTCCAAAGTGCTCGGATTAGATTCTGACAGGCGTTATTTTTTGGAGTTTGACGGAGGCCACGAGATCCCCGCGCAGGCGATAGTTCGATCGCGAGCACTTTTAGAAAAGCTATCCTAGCAAGCTGTAAAATATTCGATTGCGGCTACTACTGCGATTCCTCTAGAGTCGGCGACCAACCTAAGGTGTAGAACCAAACTATGTATAGACTGTGTCTTTTGAGTGTTATTGCAATTCTAATGGTTATGGGCGCGGCAGTTAATCTCGCTCACGCCGAGGATATTGAAGATGGCAAACCAATTGGTCATTTGATTCGGCTTATGACTCAAGGGGTTTACCAAAATCCTGCAGAGGGTTGCGCCGTGACTATCGAACGCGAGTCGGTCACCACTTGGACCTTCTCTCGCTACGAAACGATGAAGATCAGCGTCGCTGCGGGCTTGGGTCTCGACCAGAGTTCACCGGCCAAGTTTACCTATTTTGAGAAAAGTGACACTCTTGAGGTTTCAAAGATCGCAAAACAGCTGCAAGAGTCAGAAAATCAAGCTTTTGAAATCCATTATAAGAATGAAATGGGAGACAATTATTACTACGCCAAGGCCGACTTCCGTGTTGAAGGTCAGTTTCTCGTTGCGGCTTTTGAAGTGGGATACAAAGAAGATCG
>JBGSQJ010000175.1:0-8497 GCA_041738165.1 Bdellovibrionales bacterium | reverse complement strand
GCCTTCGATCAGAACGAGCTATTGAAGATGCTCCCAAGCCTGCCGTTAAGCAATTGGACGCGCATTGAATTTCGAACCTTTTATAGCACACGAATGACCGCGCAGGGGTTTGTGGAGTTTAAATCTGAATTGAATCTTACGAACATCAACTCTGAGGATCGAATGGCTCTAGCGCGATTGATCAGCATTCAAGAGTGGGTGTCGACAGAGATTAAAGAGCTCTTCTTAACAACAGATGAGCTAGTAGAGGTCTTTCTTTTTGCAATCGAGACCCAAAGTGGAATCGGACAAGTAATTATGATCTCTCCCGAATTGGTCTTTGATGTGTATGACATCATCCGGCCCGACCAAACTCTCAAGATCATGCGCGCCATGCTCAAAAAAGTTCCAGACTTTTTTTATAAAGAACTGCCTCAAGAGAGTCCGAGAAGTGTCTTTTTTCGAAAAATAGTTCTCTCTTGGTTGCCAAGTGATCGGGCTCAGTTTCTTCGCGATTTAATTGAGCTCAACAGCCCTAGTGCAATTGAACTTGAGTTCATGAAGTTTTTTAATGAAGAGCCGCGAGAGTTGGTCATAGAGTTAATTGCGCGAGCGTTGACCCATACAATTTCTCATCAGTCACAGTGGATGATGTTGGCTAAAGGGGAATACACAGAATCTTTAATTAATGGTTTGTTGCCCTTAGAGAGAGAATGGATACTCCACTACGTCTTAGAGCATATTTCTTGGGGTCAGTTTCGCCACCCTAGCCGTGACGCATTTGTTGTCGATTGGATGAAAGGAATATTTAACGTTCAGGCAATGAATAAAAACCTCCATCAGCTCTTGGCCAGCCGCGGAGAGTGGGATGTGCTGACTCGGCGAATGCCTGTGGCTCCTCAAAAAATCTGGGATCTGCATTTAAATGGTGATGAGGATGAAGTCACTTTGAGACGAGAACTCGAGAGGATCGCGGCTGAATTTCCCGGTTTATTTTCGGTTGAACGTCTAAAGGTCTTTTGGACGCCTGTTGAAGACACAGAGACCGCGCAAAAGTTACTGCGTTACTATTATGAATATCTGCCCGTCCGAGGAAATGGGCGTCTTCTAAACGATCCAAAATGGTTTCCCGAAAGTTCTCTTGAGCTGATCGCCGAGATATCAGGCCTGAACTATGAGTCGTTGAGGGTCGTGCAAAAGCAGCTGGATTTGCCAGCGTTTTATCAGCTCGTCCTCGGCATTCAGGCACCACTTGCAGACGCAGCATTTCGGGGGTGGCGCTTCGACCAATCGGCGTACGGATCTAAAGGATGGGCCGATTTCATTGGTGCTCTTCGCGACAATTTAATGATTTCAGGCCGAAGCGCTACAGGTTGGAGAAATATCACTAAACATTTTGGTCAAACCACCATTTCTAGTGAAAATATAGAGGGTGTCACTGAGGCCATCAAGGCCAAGACCATGGAGAAAGTTTCAGAGATATTCCAAAATTATTCGCCGGCTTCTGGATTAAGTTTCTCCTATAGCGATTTTATGCAGCTGATGACGGATTGGGGAGATATCGAGCCCATTACAACTTTAATTTCGCGTTTTTCGAGCGAAAAATCAGAGTGGCAAAAAGAAATTCCAGTGTTGATGGATGTTTTTGCTTATTCAATGCGGGGCGAGTTTGAAGGGACCTACAAGTTTACACGCAATGAGCAAATTGGAATGATCCCAGATGACAAGGTTATTGAATGGACCAAGCCGCGTACAATTCTCTCGCTGATAGATGAGGGAGCCGTCAATCGAGTGCCGGACGCGCTAAGAAATATCCAGCAAATCGTTGTGGCCAATCTGATCCCGCATGCTGAGAGTTTAACGAAACCGCTCGCTACTGAGTTTAACCCCGAAGAACAAATTGAAATGCAAGAGATGGTTGCTTCCATGGAAGCGGCGGTTCGCAGGCGTCGCCCTATTGATGGCGTCACAAGTGTGCTGGCTGAGCGTGACCTAAGCAATGATCAGCTTCAATTCGCCTTGCAACGCGTGCTGGGATTGACTATCGAAGCGGCCGAAGAAGGCGAGGCGCAGTTAAAGGAATTTCGCAGCTGGGCGAGAGTGGCCCAAGGCATTTTAGAGGCACGTCCTGAATTGACGGATCAGGCGAATCTTGTCCAGCTTACTGATGATTTAAAATCCATAGAGCGAAGTGCAGACTTAAGGGTGTCTGAGGATGCAAAGTCGGGATTGGCTTTGACTGTTCTGAACTCAGACCCAAAACTTCTGCTCACCGTTGGGGATCTTGTTAATACAAGCTCGTGCCAAAATTATCGAACGGGCAGCGTGATTCAAACGTTGCTTGGCTATGTGATTGACGCCAATGTGAGAGTGGTTGCGAGCTTTCACTTGAGTGTCAAAGACTTTGCTTCGCCGCAAGATTACGAAGCGGTGTTCGAGGCCAGGCGCGACGGCACGATCACATCTGTCAATTTTAATGGCAACAGCCGAACGGCAGTTTTTAAAATCGGCAATCAAGAAATCAAGTCGAATAATCTTGGCTATGCGTACTTGCGGCAAATCGTAAAAGTGGGACTAGCGGTTGGCTCGGGTAGGCCGGGTTTGGTGCTGGAACGAGAATACATGCAAAATCATCCAGGGCTTCAAGTCATGCGCACGAATCACAAAAAAATATTCGCTGAGCTCACTGAGGGTCTCGCCGCCGACAATGCGAGCGACTTGCTTATCAAGAAGAGCCGAAATCCTGGCGGCCAGTATTCAGACTGTGCGGGTGGGAAAATGCAATCAGACTATACGGTGAGGCGATAATGAAATCACTTCTGTTTTCGCTGATTCTGATGGTCAATAGTTTTTCTTTTGCTGCGCCGAAAGTTATAGACGCCTGTGAGGCGGCCTTGACGGTCTCGGTGCCAGATGATTTTAGTACCACCATTCAACTCGTGATTGATGGAAAATGGACGCGGCTTGCTACGGTTCTGCCAAAAGTCACGCTGTCGCAGCGAGATTGGGCCATGGTTCTTAAATTACTGCATAAGAACAATTCCGACTTTTTGGAGGCGGTGTTTGAAGAACTGCCGCTGACCTTTAAAACTCGCGTCGAGTTTGCAAAGAGCTCTGGCTATCTGCAGGCCCGCGAAAGTTATGTTAGGTACGTTCGTGCGGCGAAGTTGTCTGATGCTGAACGCTTGGTTCTTGCAGAGGCGATTTTCCCATATGCATGGGCACGCAAGGATTTGGCTAACCTTAATCTATCTCCCAAAGAATATCTTCGAATTATCTTTCGGAATATTCGGGGTAAATCTTTGGATTCTGAGTCAGATGATGAGTCAGCAACTGCAGAGGGGGACGACGAAGAAGAAGATGAAGTCGTCGATGATTTTGGTGAGGAAGGAAACCTCATTGACTCGATTTGGGAAGACCCTGGCTTACTTGAAGACTTTTCGCTTGCCACACCATCTGCGACTCAGAAGATTTTTCATGCTATGGTTGAAAGTGACGTCGCTCGCTTCTTGACGTTGTTTGAAAACCAAAACGAATTTGTGTTCACTTCTATTGCAAATTGGAAAGTGGAGGAGCGCACCAAACTGGCTATACGAATCTTACGCAATCAAGAAGTTGTTGATCTTGAATTTTTGACTTCGGGATTTCCAAGCTTCCCTGATCGCGAGGTTGAAAAATTGATCGGTGAGGCTCTTGTGAACCACCTTGATGATAAATGGTCTGACGTGATTGGATTTCTAGATGACGATAAGCACGCTTTCGATTTGGTTCACGATCTGAGCATTGAGGCTCGCGAGAGAATTTTGATCCGGCTGGTTCAAGAGTTAGACCTAAAGGTTTTGCGATCGGTTCAAAAAAGAGACAAGTTTATTGTCAATTTCATGGGCGGCATTTTTGCTGTGTCTATGATGAAAACAAAAATTTCAGACGTGCTTCTAGAGCGCGACCCACTATACGCTCTGGCCACCTGGAAGTCGGCCGGCGGCGATGATTTTTGGGGTCTGCCGTTGTATTCTCAAAATGGTGAGGATTCGCTGTCTGGCCTAGTGGAGTTGGCCGCTAGTCGATCTGGGCCGGGCGTCGACGTTGGGCGCATGAGGGTTTTTTAGGACCGCGTGCAAGACTCACAGGTCGCGCGAACTTTGATGCGGTATTATACGGAGTACTTGCCGGCTCGAGGTGGTTTTAGTGAGAAACACTGGACCCCTACTGATTCTCTTGAAGTGCTGGCTGCCGCGGCTGGCTTTGACTACGAAATATTAAAAAATTCTGCCGATCGAATGAGCCTAAAAGAATTTTACCCGCTTGTTTTGTCTCTGCAAGAGCCGTTTAAAGAGGGGGCCTTTTCGGGTTGGGATTTTGATGAGAGCACGTTGAGGGATCGTCGGTTTTTAGAGTTTCTGGGCCTACTTCGAGATCTGGTGCACGCTAAAGAAAAAAATGTTTCGAACTGGCAGGCTCAGCGAATTGAACTTGGACTTGATGGCCCTATCAGCTTGGATGTTCTTGATAAAGCCATTGAGAAGATGCAACACGAGATGGCTGAAATCATAAATAGTATCTTTGAACGTTATAGCGCAATGAGGGAAGAACCATTCACGTACAAAGATTTTAAAAAATTGATGGCCGCTTGGGGCGACATTGACCCAGTGACCACTTTGCTGAGCCGGTATGAGGGCAAACGAGTCTGGCGAGAGGAGATTCCGATTTTGCTAGAGGTTTTTAGGCAGTCGCTCGATGGAAACTTCAAAGACTATAAGTTTAACTGGGGGAACGAGTCCGAAGACCAGATAGAAATGATACCAGAAGACCTACGGTCTAAGTGGATTGACGATCGCTTCTTACTTTCTCTAGGCGAAAACTCCAGAGGGGACGAGACGAGTGAGGCCGAAAAAGCCGTGCACAATCTTGTTTCTTCAAATTTGAAACCACATAGCCATGACCTATTTGAATTCGAAAAACACAAATCCACTAAAAGACAGACCAAAGTAGCTGAGTCTTTGCTTCAAGAGATATTGACGGCCAACCCCATTGAGGTGGTGAAATCTAAAGAGCTGTCGGTTGAGGTGGCCAAGTGGCACCTTCGAAACGTGGTTCTTTTGTTTTCAAAAACAGGCGCGGCGAGCCTTGATCAATACCGCGGTTGGGCGCGCTTGGGCTGGGCGATTCTAACGGCTTATCCAGACCTAGTAGAAAAAGAAGCCGGACTTCAGCTTAGAAATGACTTTAAGGCGATTGAAAAAGTGTCGACCGTGCAGACCTCAGCTGTCGCTAAGGCTGGATTAGTTTTCACCGTTTTGGGGTCAGACCCCAAATTCTTGCTGACCATTGGTGACTTGGTTGACACTTCGTCATGTCAGAACTACCGAACGGGAAGTGTGATTCAAACCTTGCTCGGTTATGTGATCGATGCCAATGTTAAGGCGCTGGCTAGTTTTCACTTAACGTCCCCAAACTTCGAAACCCCAAGCCAGTATGAAGAAGTGTTTTTGGCCAAGAAAAGCAATTCGATTTCAAAAATAGAGTGGAATGGCAACACTCGAGTCGTGACCTTTAGACTCGCAAATCGCAAGACGGTAACTACAAAGCCTCTCGGTCACGCCTTTCTTCGGCAAATGGTAAAAGTGGGTTCGACCGAGGGTGGTGTGGGCATTTTGCTCGAGCGAGAATATATGCAAATGCATCCAGCCCTGGCTGTGATGCGTGCGAATCATCAAAAGATTTACGACGACTTGAGTGCGGATTTAGAAGCTGACAACACCGGAACATTGACAATCAAAGAGAGCCGCAATCCGGGCGGTCAATACTCTGACGCCGGTAATGGCGTCGAAACTGATGACTATGAGGTGGAGCTATGACTGCGTTGATTCAAAGGCTTTCGTTGGTTGGAGTTCTATTGGGCACTTTGCCAGCGTTTGCAAAAAACTTTAGTGAGGCAAATGCTCGAGATGCCGCACGCCGAATTGAGGCTTCTGAGTTTCCGGCACAAGCAAAACGCGCGTTGCAAGTGCTTTTTACTCCGACCTCTCTCGATACCTACCCTGAGATTCGAGATGCAGCCGCTTTGCTTGCGAATTATGCGAGCGAAGACATCGCTACAGTTTTGTTTTTTCGCCTAAAGGCAGAACTTGATCGGCCAAAGGCCAACACCGTGGTTCTGCGTGCTCTATTGGCCGGAATCGGGGGCAGTGCGAATTCGACGTGGTTGGCTGACTTCAATCAATTGGCAGATCGAGTAAATGTCAGTCTTGCTCGCGTCGAGAATCGGCAAAAAGTTCTAGACACACAGCTAGCTCTCACTCGTGCAGCCAATTCGTTGGCTGCCAGGGCCCCGCAGGCCGCCCCAGCTCAACAACTCGTTCAGCAGCCAATGCCTCAAGGGGTACAGCTTCCAGTTGTCGTGCCGCCTCGCCCAGCAGAAGTTCGCCGCGCTGGAGCGCCCCTGCCAACTCTTGAACAACTGGCGGCTGGCGCCAACGCAGAGGATATTTTAAACGCCTTTTTGTCTCTTACCAAAACAAACTTTTATGATATTGCCGTCAAAAAGCACAACAATCCGGGCGACAACGACGTGGACTTTTTTGGGCGCAAAGCCGAAGTTCGAAAAGTGGCCGAGGCTCTTAATCGCCTTGAGAGAGGCCATGTGTTGCTTACAGGCAAAGCGGGGGTTGGCAAAACTACGCTAATGAAGCTTTTGACTGATCGTTATGTGGATGGCAGCGCTTCTTATCCAGGAGCGGGTATTCCTTTGGCGTTTGAAATTCCAATTCTGACACTAGTTAAAAAAACTCCAGATGCTTTGACCGAGACCATCCAATTGGCAGAGGTATTGGCAAAAAAACTTGGTCGGCACATTATATTGTTTGCTGATGAAGCGCATGTGACCTCTGATCTTAATCGCCATAGCCTGAAATCTTCACTGACTGAGTTGCTGAGCGACAATGCCAATATGGTGCATTGGGTTTGGGCGACTACGGCTAAAGAGGGGCGTGAGTTAATGGACGATAGCGCCTTTCGCCGGCGCTGGAGCGATGTTTTCGTTCCTGAATTCAATCGTGATGAGACAGTTCAGGCCATCCATCAAGTCTTCATTCCTCAGTGGAAGGTTAAGCACAGCCGTGATGGTTATATGTTCAACGGCCAAATCGACGATGAAACGTATGCCTTCGCCTATCGCAATGGCCATCTTGAGCAACGCTACTCTGGCAATCCCACGTTGACTAAAGAGCTCATTGAAGGCGCCATTTCGCACAAACTTGAAGAGTTAAAGCAAAGCGCGGCGGACCCAGGTGAATTTGGTCTCTCTACAGAGGACATTCAAAAATACCTGCGCTTTCAAAAAGACATCAAAATTATTCCAGGCGACACGAGGGGGGCCGAGTTATTTGCGCAGCTTTGGAGTGAATTTAATCGGCGCTACACAGGCAACGATGGATTTAAAGAACATCTTAAAGCGCGGTTGATGCACTATTTTCTTTCTCCGCACTTAGACATGATGGAAGCTCTTGCGTTTTTCGGGCCCCCAGGGGGCGGAAAAACCTATGCGGCCGAGCAAATCGCCAATGTATTTTTTGACGGGGCGATTTTGCGAATCAACGGCGCCGACTATGCCGAGAGCCACCAAAAAAGCAGGGCGACGGGTGCGCCTCCGGGGTATGTGGGCTTCAAAGAGCGGGTATCGGCCTTCACTCAGTTTTTTGCCGATCATCCAAACGGCGGAGTGATCAAAGTCGAAGAGGCTGACTATCTGAATGAAGACATGGTGAAGATGTTCACCAATATGATTACCGATAAAGAGTTTGTCGACGCTTATGGCAACACCTGGCCAACTAGCCAGTATATTTTGATTATGAATTCTAATCTAGGTCAGGAATATTTAGTGCCACCTGATAGCAAGCAGCTAATGACGTGGGAGCAGTACGAAGAGCGCAGGCGCTCACTAACTCGCCCCCAAACCATCGGCGGTCAAGACGTCGAGATGGTGAGACCCGATGTCATGAAAGAAATCTTCGAGCGTTTTATTCATAAGATTGTGATGGGTTCGAACCCAATGGGGGACACGGCGATTGTGGCGCAAGAGGCGGCCAAACAGCGTCGTAGATACCACCCTGCATATGTGCTTTCACCTGATCGCGCTGACCTTTTGGCCTCAGCTAAACTAAAATGGCAAGAGTTCGCAGATCTTGCCCGCTCTGACTATGCAGTTAACTTTTTGCTCGAGGATGGGGTGATCGAAAAGATTCTTGACGTCGATCATTACGAATTTGAAATGGGATACAGTTATGCCGTCGCTCAGGTCTCTGACAAGCTGACCGCATTGCTAAAGCCCATGCTAGGTCAGCGAGGTGATACAATTCAAATTCGCTTAGAAAATGAAGAGCTTGTGGTGAGCGGCGCGAATGGTGAAAGTCGTTTCACAGTGAAGAGCGTCGATTCGAACCGCAACAACCCTTGGGCGCAAAATCCAAATCTTCGCAGTAAGGTGGCCAGCTTCGAAGTCCTTATGGCGGAGCATCTC
>JBGSQJ010000172.1:0-3880 GCA_041738165.1 Bdellovibrionales bacterium | reverse complement strand
TCGGATCGAGCCCGAACTGCCTTTGGAATTGGACCTATCTGGTGTGACCTTGATCAACTCGATGGGTCTTAGAGCTTTTAAAAAATGGGCTTCGGTCATTCAGAATCCTGTCTTTCATATGTCCTATTGCCCAAGAGTTTTTATTGATCAACTCAATATGGCTTCTGGATTGGTGGCTCCGCAGGCCAGGGTGATTAGCTTCTACGTGCCCTACCATTCCGAGAAGACGGGCGAAGAGAAGGCTGTTCTTTTTATTGGAGACGAGCAGTACAAAAAAGTGAATGGCGAGGTTGTCCGGTTTCCGCCGCAAGCTGTGGATGAAAATGGCGACGTCATGCAACCCGACGTGTTGCCCAGTAAATATTTTCGCTTTTTAGAAAGATATTTCTAGTTCTCTTCCAGATCACCAGCGGGCTCGACGGGTATTTCGGCAGGAGCCTCTTCTTCAATAATTACTTGTGGCTCAGGCGCAGTGAATGCTCCTCCACCATCTTCATCTACAATTTCATTGAGGGCTTCTTCATCAATATCAAAGTCGCTGCTTTTCACCATAGTAGCCTCAAGACTGTAGGAAGGAGTGCCGGAAAAGGAATCAATGGCTAGGCCACGCCAAGGGAAATCGCCGATGTGAACCATTGCGGTTTGATAGGCGGGCGAGCTTAATTTTCCAAATTGAGCCATGCGCTGCAAAATGATCTTAACCATCTTTGTGGCAAACGGAGAAAGCTGGCCGGCCGAATAACTGCGCGAATAGGATTTTGGATTGGGCAATAAGAACGCCAAAAAGGCGGCTTCCAAAGGATGAAGCTCACTGGCACTCTTTTGGAAATAATGAATTGAGGCCGATTTTACTCCATAGATACCAGGGCCAAATTCAACGACATTTAAGTATTTTTCCAGAATGAAATCTTTGCTGTAGCGATTCTCAATGGCATAGGCCAAGTAGGCCTCTTTCAATTTTCGCCAATAACTTTTTTCCTTACTTAGAAACGCATTTTTGGCCAATTGTTGGGTGAGGGTCGAGCCACCCCGCCGCACTTTTCCCGACTGCAGATTTTTGGTGAAGCTTGCTTCAATTTCGTGCCAATCGAAACCTTTATGGGAGTAAAAGGAAGTGTCTTCGGCAGCGATCAGCGCGTGAACCATATAGGGCGAAATGGATTTTAGTCGGACATAATTATTTGAATCCGGGCACAGTCGAACTTTATACATGGCGGTGGTAAAGCATTTCTCTAGGACGCCAACGTCGGGCAAAGACATAATAACGGCAGCCACGACAATGATCGTTAAAACCACTGAGCTCAATAGCAAAGTTAGGAAATTTCCGAAAATTCTCAAAAGCTTTACTTCCTTTGACTTGATTCCAGCATACCGTTTCGTCGCATCCAATCGACACTTTCTTTAAGTGCCTCTTGTGTGGGACGTGGGCTAAAGCCTAGCTCTTGAGTGGCTTTGCTATGGTCAAACCAATGAAACAGAACCGCCGTCCAAGCCGACTCAGTGTTCAATGGTCCCTTCATGCCGATTTTTTCTAACAAGTCTCCCGTTTTACCCAATGCTTTGACCACCGGATTGGGTAGGAGAATTCTGGGAGGTTGGACGCCTGCAAGTTGAGCGATGCGCGAGAATAGGTCGTGTATCGTAATATTTTCGCCGCTCAAAATATAACGCTCACCATTGCGGCCCTTTTCTCGGGCGGTCATGACGGCAGTGACTACGTCGTGAACGGATACCACACTCACCCCACCGGCGGTATAAAAAGGCAGCTTGCCTTGAGCCACCTTCACCTGGGTTTTGCGACTGCCCTTTTTAGCATCGGTAGCACCATAGATTGTGGAGGGATTAAGAATCGTCGCTTCAATCTTGCCTTTATGGCATGCCGACCGAACAACATCCTCGGCGGCCTTCTTAGTTTCAAAATAGCCCAAATCCAGGTGAGAAACGTTGAACGGCGAATTTTCGTTCATTGGTTTGCCATCAAAACTGGCACCTACAGCGACCACTGAACTCATATAAACCAGCTTAGGTGGGGTCTTTAAGGTTTTTTGCAATGCCTCGACAACATTCTTAGTTCCTTGAACATTGGCCCGCTCCATTTGCTCGCGCATAGCTCGCGAATAGCCGACCACTCCAGCCAAATGAAAAACTGTATCAACGTCTAGGCACGCTGTGCGAACACTTTCAAAGTCTGTCACGTCGCCAATGCGCGAGGCGAAATCCAAACCTTCCAAGTCGTCTAGTCTAGATGAGGTGCGGTGAAGAACGTGCACGCGCTCGCCCGACTCGATCAAACGTCGAACCAGCCATGAACCCACGAAACCTGAAGCACCTGTTACTAAAACTGCCATTAGGTTAAAGGTATTACACCGAAAGTCTGTGAATTGAAATTCTAGAATGCAACCTTTTGGGGTTAAATTACGATCGGTGCTATTCTTATGACGAGCCAAGTGCAGCCTGGGGGAATCCATGAGTCTATTGAAGAACGTCTATCTATTTAAAAGCTTAGCGGGCGATGAATTGAAAATGATCGATGCGATTGCTGAAACCCAGTCGATCAATCGGGGCGACACGATTTTTATCAAAGGGGAGCCGGCTCGGGCCATGTACTTTATTAAGTTTGGTTCGGTGCGCATTCAGCAATCGACGACAAAAGGTGATGAGGTTGAGGTGGCGCTGCTGGGTACCGGCAGTCACTTCGGTGAAATGGCCTTTGTTGATGGTGAAGTTCGCTCTGCTACAGCCTCGAGTGCCGAAGCCTGTGAGTTGGTCGTGATCCCTTACGATAAGCTAACGGCATTGTTAGATAAAAATCCTGCCATTGCCGTAAAGCTGTACCGCGAGATGGCCCAGTTTATGTGCGGCCGTTTGCGGGCCACCACCAACGATTTGAATTTTGCCCGAGAAAAAAATCTAAGCCACATGTAACCCGGAGCGCTCATGCAGTTGACGACCATTTTCGGATTGATACTAGGAATCGGCGCTATTGTGATTGGCAATGTGCTCGAGGGCGGCGGGATTCAATCGCTCTTTCAGCTGACCGCCTTTTTTATCGTTTTTGGTGGCACTATTGGCGCAACCATTGTGTCTAACCGGCTTGAAGATATCCGCCTGGCCTTGAATTACACACGAATGGCTTTTGCCAGTTCTGAAACTGAAGAGCGCGAAAGAGTAGCGAAGGAAATTATCACCGCATCTCAGTTGGTCCGCCGTGAGTCGATTTTGGCATTAGAGCCAATGTTGTCGCGCTTCTCGGATCCTTTTATGCGTTCGGTTTACCGCTTTGTGATTGATGGAGTGGAATCATCAGTTTTGCGGCAAATTTTTGAAGATGAAATCGAAGTGAGTCAACGGCGCAAATTGGCTGCGGCTAAGGTGTGGTCGGATGCAGGCGGCTTTGCGCCGACGATCGGAATTATCGGCGCGGTTTTAGGTTTGATCAGTGTGATGACTAACATTGCCGATACGGCCTTGCTGGGTCAGGGTATCGCCGTTGCCTTTGTGGCAACAATTTACGGCGTGGGCTCAGCCAACATTCTTTTTATTCCACTGTCCAACAAGCTAAAGGCATTGATCCGCTATCGGGCCGAGACGGAGCAAATGATTCTAGAAGGCGCCCTTTCTGTCGTGAATGGACTTAATCCCTATTTGATCGAACAAAAGATGCGCGCCTTTACGGTAGAGGTCAGCGCACCATGAGACATCCCCCACACGACGATGAGGGGCCGAGCTCTGAACGTTGGTTAGTGTCTTACGCCGATTTTATCACATTGATGTTTGCCTTCTTCGCCGTGCTTTATGCCACCTCTCAGCGTGATGTTGAGAAGACCAAAGAGATCCAAGAATCAATGAAGCGCTTCTTGGTTAAGGCCGGCGCCTTTGG
>JBGSQJ010000161.1:0-9124 GCA_041738165.1 Bdellovibrionales bacterium | reverse complement strand
CTATTTGATGCTCAATAAGGAGCAGCATTCCTCAGCGCCATTTGAGTTTTTGTTGAATTTTCTTGATCCGGGGTTTCGGTATTTTCAGCGTCCCTTTCAGGTTGATGACGCTATGGCCTTTTTCATTACGCGCACCGGTCTTGTTTTGGCCCTGCTCGGCGCCGTCTTTAAGTTTTCAAGATCCTGGAGAGTGTTGGTGTTTTGCGGTGTTCTCGCTCTTGCTTCTACAGGAATTAATGGTGGTCTTGCGCAAGTACTGTTCAGTTTGAAGTTTCCTGCCATTGCAGGGTTTCGCCAATGGTACCATTTTTCAGGGGTATTTTTATTGTTTCTGACTGTATTGGTGGCCTATGGTTTTGATTGGCTAAGCGAACTTCGATTGCTAAGGAAAATCACCAAAGGTGCGGCGTTTGCTATGGCGCTTGCAATTGTCGCAGATGGGCTTTATGCCTCGCATACTTACAACGATTTTTTTTCGCGGCAACACCATACCGAAATGCCAGAGCTCGACACACCCTTGAAGTTTTCTAGATTTTTTAAATCGACGGCGCCCTTGAATTTTTTTGCCTTTCGAGAACCCTTTGCATTTTTGAAGAAGTGTTCACTCTGGAATATTCAAAATGCGGTGATATTGCCAGATCGGGGTTCTTTTGGTGCGGATGGATGCCCAGAAACCAAGAATGCATTTATGGTTGAAACACTTTATCGGCCAAATGGAGTCGATCTGCCAGTTCAGTTTCAATCTGAGGGTGAAGGCCAATTGGTATTTCCGGTGGCCTATGATGTGACCAGAGAAATTGTTAGTGATGACAAGTCTTGGCCCGTTCAATCCTTCAATGGCCTCGCCATGATTCAATTGCCGCCCGGCAATTATTATCTCTCGCTGAAGATTGAATCTAGATTGCAGTGGCTGACGTGGTTTGGTTTCTGGTTGGTTACACTGATGGGGTTGGGGGGCGCATTGTGGCGGCCTTCAAAGTTCTCCGCCTAAAACAACAAGTCGAAATTTACGTTTTCGTTTTCGCCAGGTTTCACTCGATAGGTGCTAAGAGACGGGTCGATCTTCATAGACATAAAATCTCCTTTAAAAAACCGGTTGAGATAGGCAATCGGGGTTATAAGAAAAATGAAAATAACGCTCAATATGATTTGCGCGTTAATGAAGCCAAGGGCGTGGCCGGCCTTCATCCAATAATGATAGGGCCATTTTAAGAAACGAGGGATCAAGAGTCCCATTGAAATCAGAGCTAAACCCGATATCAGCATCAGCGCGACAGGGTAGGTGATGACGATTTTGAACTTAAAAAAAGCCAAAATTAGAAAAATAGATCCAACCATCAAGCCAAATTTTTTCAACTCCAATAAATCCGGTTTCGGCGATGTCGATTTTTTTTTCTTCACTTGGCCTAGTCCTTTTCAAATTCCTCTAAAAAAGAGGAATTAGATATTTGTTGAGGTTGGTCTACTTTACTCAATATAAAGTTTTCTATGACCAAATAGTCCATATCTGTTCTCATGAAGCATCTGTAAGCCTCTTCTGGCGTGCAGACAATCGGCTCGCCTCTCACATTGAATGAGGTGTTCACAAGCAATGGGCAGCCGGTTTGCGCGTCAAGATGACTTAATAATTTGTGATATCGAGGATTGGTGTCGGCATGTACGGTTTGCAGGCGAGCCGAATAGTCAACATGAGTGCTTGCCGGTAATTTAGAGCGCACCTGGTTGAGTTTGTCGATGCCAAAAAGCGATTCGTCACTAGCGACAAGACGGTGCTCTGGTTTTAAGTTGGCAACAAGAAGCATATAGGGGCTTGAAGCCGAAGTTTCAAAAAAATCTTGGACTCGTTCAGCCAAAACGCTGGGGGCAAAGGGGCGAAAACTTTCTCTAAACTTGATCTTTAAATTCATCTTCGATTGCATTTGAGGATTTCGTGCATCACCTAAGATAGAGCGCGCACCCAACGCCCGCGGACCAAATTCCATACGGCCAGAAAACCATCCCACAATGTCACCTTGAGCCACCAGCTTGGCCGTTTCACTCAGTACCTCGTTCTCACCGAGTTCTCGGTAAACGGCTCCAATCGAATTCAAATAGTTTTCGATAGACAGACGTTCAAATCCGGGTCCTAGGTAGGCTCCCTTCATGGAGTCTTTGGTTAAATTCACCGACCTGGGTTGCTTGAGCCCTAAATGCCAATAGGCCAATGCAGCTCCCAATGCTCCGCCGGCATCTCCAGACGCCGGCTGGACCCAAATATTTTTGAATGGGCCATCTTTAAGTAGGCGGCCATTGGCCACGCAATTGAGCGCCACGCCTCCGGCTAAACAGATATTATCTAATCCAGTATCTTTGTGAATAGATCGCCCTAGCCGCAAAACGATTTCTTCGGTCACTTGCTGAATGGATCTAGCCAAATCCATTTCTTTTTGAGTGAGGTTAGACTCTGGAGTTCGAGCAGGCCCGCCAAAAAGTCGCTCAAATTTTGAATTGATCATTTTCAATTCGGAGCAATAGGCAAAGTAGTCCATATTCAATCGAAATGAGCCATCTTCTTTAAGATCAATCAGGTTATCCAAAATCTTTTGTACGAATTTGGGCTGTCCATAAGGGGCTAAGCCCATGACTTTGTACTCACCTGAATTCACCTTGAAGCCGGTGTAAGAAGTAAACGCAGAGTAAAGCATCCCAATAGAGTGAGGGAATTTCTGGCTCCACAACTTTTTAAGAGTGTTGGTTGATCCCACCCAGCAGCTGGTGGTTTCCCATTCGCCCACACCATCCATGCACAATACAGCTGCGTCCTGAAACGGTGAGGCAAAGAATGCCGAGGACGCATGAGACAAATGGTGTTGAGAAAACTTAAGCGGAGGCAGCTGGTTTTGGTGTACAGAAAAAGCCTGGCCCAGGAGTTTTCGTATATGACTTCGTTGAAAGAGCTTTTCTTTAATCCAAGAGGGCATAGCTGCACGAAAAGAATGAAACCCTTTTGGCGCCATAGCCAGATAGGTATCTAAGATACGGTCAAATTTAAGCCACGGTTTTTCATAGAAAACAATGGCGTCGACGTCTCGAAAATCGACCTTTTGGCTTTCAAGGCAGTATTTGATTGATTGAATGGGAAACGCGTCATCGTGACGTTTGCGCGAAAAGCGTTCTTCTTGGGCTGCAGCCAGAAGTTCACCGTCTATCAAAAGAGCGGCGGCACTGTCATGGTAAAAGGCTGAGATTCCTAAAAGGATTTTTCGATCTTTTTTCACTTGCCTTTAAACAAGGCCTCTTCAACGCCTGCGCAAATCGCGTGACCGATCATGATGTGACACTCTTGAATCTTGGGTGTGACTCCCGATGGAACCTGCACACTCAAGTCGCAAGCCTTTGCCATATCAGAGCCCTTCTCGCTGGTCAGAGCCACTGTTGTGAGGCCAAGCTCTTTGGCTCTAGTGATTGCTTTGAGCACGTTTGGTGATTTACCAGAAGTTGAAAGACCAATAAAGACATCGCCAGGGCGCCCATGCGCTTCAACTTGGCGAACAAAGAGATTTTCATATCCGTAGTCATTGCCAATTGCGGTGACAACTGAAGGGTCAGACGACAACGAGAGTGAACTTAAGGCCGGCCGTTCAAAGTAAAAGCGCGAGACAAATTCTCCCGCGATGTGCTGAGCATCGGCCGCGCTTCCACCATTGCCTGCGAGAATGGTTTTGTTACCTTTCTGATAGGCGGCAATCACCACATCGATGATTTTTGCAATACTCAAAATCACTTGGCGATCTTCAAAGAGTTTCATCTTGGTTTGCAGTGACGATTCAATTTCTTTTGTTACAAAGGCGGCGCTGTCGAACATGATTTGTCTCCTGTGGTTTTTAAGTTTTGCATCGCCATGTCTGCCAAGTACGGGGCAAACCCGAGCGCTGAAGTAAATGCAGGCGAAATTGCATTGAGAACGTGAATCGAGTGATCTCCGGGTTCAATAACGAAATCCATTTCGAGCTGACCCTTTTCTTTGTCCATCAACTGGGCGCGAATTCCAACTTTATAGAACTCCCCGATATCATTGCGCTCAAGATTATGCACAAGCGTCTTGGCTTCGAGGTAAAAGTTTTTAGGGATGTAGCGAGACATTTCGTCTTTCACGTAGGCTCTAAAGTTGCCGGGATTGCGCACGAGCATTTTTAAAAGGTCCCACGAAATCACAGAAGTCTCAATCGGCTGAAGCCCGCCCAAGAGCGAGTAATTTTCGCGGCCAAAGGCGGGAATGGCGGTTGGGCCAAACAAGACTTTGCCGTCAACCGTGCGGGTGATGTGAACACCCAAAAAAGGCATGGCTATATCTGGTGCTGGGTATATCAAACGCTGGACTCGTTTTCGATATTCTGCAGAGCTTTGCCAGTAAAGACCCTTAAATGGCATGATTTTGTATTTGAGTCCGACGCCAAACTGGTGGGCGATTTTGTCTGCGTGCACGCCGGCGGCATTGATCAGGACTTCGTAACCTTTAATGCCGTTCGAGGTTTCAATCAGTCTGTTTGTGACGTCAATTTTATCAACTCCGGTCGAGAGCAATGTGGTGACGCCCATCGATTCAAGTTCTGCAACCAACGATTTAAGTACGCCTTTAGAATCAATCACTGCCGTGTTCGGCGACCAAATGGCGAAATCGTGAGACTTCGCTTCGGGCTCCAAAATTTTAAGTTGATCAAGGCTGATGCGTTCTGCTTTTACGCCATTACTTTCTGCGCGCTTGAGCAAGGTCTCCATCGTGGGCACGTTTTGCTCTTTGGTGGCGACGATGACCTTTCCGCATTTCAAAAGTTCAATACTGTGTTTCTCTGCATATTCAAGCAAGCGCCTTGCACCTTCGACGCAAAATTTGGCTTTTAGAGAATCGGCCGCATAATAAATGCCGGCGTGAACGACGCCCGAGTTTCGACCACTGGCATGTTTGCCAACGCTCGCTTCTTTTTCTAAGACTAAAATTCTCCCCGATTTTCTAAGGGCCAATTCGCGGGCAAGGGTCAACCCCACAATACCGGCACCGACAATAACAAAATCATATTTTTCTTGCGTCATGAGGTTCCTGCTTTCAATGCCGCTTGGGCTCGCCAACGAGATTTGTGGCCTCGCAGTGATTCTGAGAAACAGTGTAAGTCGAGCCGCAGGCTTCGCATTTGGCGTTGCCGGTCTCTTTAAGGCGTACTCCACAGTGGCACATCCAGCCCTTAACTGTGGCGGGTACCCCGATCATCAACGCAAACGGCGGAACATTTTGCGTGACCACTGCTCCTGCTGCCACAAATGCAAATTCGCCAATTTCGATGCCGCAAACGATGGTCGAATTGGCGCCTAGGCTTGCGCCGCGTTTGACGAGCGTGCTTTTAAATTCATCTTTGCGCGGAATGTGCGCGCGTGGGTTCATAACGTTTGTAAAGACCACAGAAGGTCCACAAAAGACGTAATCTTCTAGGGTTACGAGATCGTAAATCGAAACGTTGTTTTGAACTCGGGCTCCGGTGCCGATTTGAACGCGGTTTCCGACATAGCAGTTTTGACCAAATGAGCAATTCTCGCCGATTTTCACATCTGCGCAAATATGACTAAAATGCCAAATTTTTGTGCCAGCTCCGATCACAGCGCCTTTGTCGACGATGGCGGTTTCATGTGTCCAAAAAGTCTCGTTATCTTTCATCTATTCTTCGATATCACGAGCCCTCGGTTCTTGACATCGAAATTAACAATTGCCACTATCCCAGGCTCATAAAGTTACAATTATTCGGGGTGTCGAATTTCTATGGATATATCGGTTGAGGGGTCAAAGGATTCACAAATGTCGTCTAAATTTAAATCTAGCCAGCGCCAGAAGATCGTGTCGTTTGAAGAGCTCAAAGAGCTTCGAGGCCGTTATCCAGATCAAAAATTAGTTCAGTGCCACGGGGTTTACGACGTTCTTCACGCAGGCCACTTGGCGTACTTTCATTCGGCAAAACAATTTGGCGACCTTTTGGTGGTGACCATCACGGCCGATCAGTACGTCAACAAAGGCCCTGGTCGACCTTACTTCACCGACCGTGTTCGTGCGAGCATGGTCGCCGCTCTTGAAGACGTTGATTTTGTGGCCATTAGTGATTTCCCGACAGCCGTGCCCAGCATCGAGCAGCTCAAACCCCATTTTTATATCAAAGGCCCAGATTATCGAGACAAAACCAAAGATGTAACAGGCGGAATTTACCACGAAGAAGCCGCGGTCGAGCGTCATGGCGGGGAACTTCGCTTCACTGAAGACGAAACTCACAGCTCATCGAGCTTGCTCAATCGGTTTTTTATCAATTGGACCGAGGATCAACTCAAGGTGATTAGCACCGTTCGCGAGCTGGGCGGCGAGGCGAAAATCGAAGAGATGCTCGATCGCATTGGTCAGCAAAAGATCTTGATCGTAGGTGAACCTATCGTCGACACCTATAGGTTTTGTGTTCCCGAGAACATTTCAAGTAAGAGCCCATCTATTTCGGCGCGATTTCTTTACGAAGAGAATTACCCAGGTGGAACTTTAGCTATAGCCAATCATTTGGCTGATTTTGGTAAAGAAGTCCATTTGTTGATCACTCACGGCGATGAGCCCTATTTCAACGAGCTTTTGCGCGAAAAAATGGATGAACGAGTGATCTTGCACCAAGTGCCGCTCAAAAATATCCCTACGCCCAGAAAGACGCGCTATATCGCGGTTGATAAATCTCAGCGCATTTTTGAAATCACCGACCTGCGCTCTGATCAGTGGAGCGCGCATTCGGCCAACGCCTTCTCGAGCAAGATGGTGGAGCTTGGTTCGAAAATGGATCTGGTTGTGGTGGGCGATTTTGGCCACGGTCTTTTTGAAAATGGAGTTCTTGAGGCCACCGGAGACATCAAAAGCTTCGTCGCGCTCAATGTGCAAACGAACTCGTCAAACTATGGCTTTAACATTTTCAATAAGCACAAGAATTTTAACTATTTGAGCTTAGACACTCGAGAAGCTCGAATTGCCTATCACGATCGCTATTCCGCGCCGCTTGAAATTGGCCGAAGGGCTCGTAACGACCTGCGTCGAATCGAAGCCAGCGTGGCTATGACTTTGGGTTCAAACGGCTCTTACTTTTTTACCGGAAAAGGCGATGGCGAATACTTTTCACCTGCCTTTGCTGACAATGTGGTCGATGCAACTGGAGCAGGGGATGCGTTCTATTGCATTTCAGCAGCTCTTTTGAAAGCTGAGAGCCCGCCAGAGTTGATTCCATTTATAGGTAACGTTTTTGCCGGACTCAAGACCAAGATCATAGGCAATAAAAACGCGGTGACCAGAGCGCAGCTTGTTAAGGCCATTGGGGCCATTTTAAAGTGAGCATTCGCGTGACACGTTTTTTGGCCTTGGTTAATATAGGTCTAATTTTAACTGAAATTGCAGGGTACTAGAAATTTTGACCCGAAAAAGGGGTGGGGCATGGCTGACGTTGATAAGCGCTACGAGACAAACACTAAGGGTAAGGTGTATGTCGACAACACATGTATTGATTGCGATTTGTGCCGGGTTGAAGTGCCAGAAGTTTTTGCTCGGCATGATGATGGCTATAGCTATGTGTTTCAACAACCCGAAGGTGAAGACGTTTTAGAAAGAACTGTAGAAGTGATTGGAAACTGCCCGGTGGAAGCCATCGGCGATAACGGTGAGGAATCTAATGAGCAATCAGCCTAGTCAAGAAATCGATCTTTTATTGATCAATCCCGCAACGGAGCAGTTTGGCGGAGCGTTTGCCGATTATGTGCCGATTGGGATTCCAGTGGCGACCGGAACGCTGGCCGCCTACATGATCAAGCATAACTACAAAGTAAAAGTTTTTGACGAAGAGTTTGGTAAAATCACCGAAGAGAACATCGACACCCTCGTGGCCGGCATGAAAAGGCCCATGGTGATTGGTATCTCTGTACTAACCGCGCAGGCCGGGCGCACTTACCACATTGTGAAAATGCTTAAAGACCGTTGGCCCGACACAGAAGTGATTGTGGGCGGCATTCACGTAACGGCGCTACCCGAAGAGCCGCTAAAGCGCGGCGTTGACTATGTGGTGCGCGGTGAAGGCGAGCGAGCTCTCTTGGCATTGTTTCAGCAGATTCGCGGCGATCGAGATTTTACAAATGTTCAAAACCTCTCTTATTGGGATGCAGATAAAAAAATTAAGCATAACCCTGAAGGCGGCTTGATCGAGGATCTCGATGAGATTCCAATGTTCCCTTATGAGCTTTTTGATAACCCTCGCTACGACATGGGTTTTATCACGAGCTCTCGCGGATGCCCTTACAAGTGTTCTTACTGCAGCCAACGTTTGATGACCGGGCTGACCTTTCGGTATCGTTCACCTCAGCGGATCGTAGATGAACTTCGCATTCTAATCGAAAAGTATGGCCGCAATCACATCGTGTTCTATGACGACAACTTTTCGTTTAAGAAAAAGCGCGTGATCGAAGTTTGCCAAGCCATCGTTGAAAGTGGCCTGCATAAAAAAGCCGGCTTCTTTATTCAAACTCGCGCCGACAATCTTTACGAAGAGATTATGCCCTACTTGAAAGAGGCCAACTTCACAGGTGTTGGCTTTGGTATGGAGACCGCGGTCGAGAGGCTTGCACAGGTCATCGTAAAGAACGAAACCGTCGACACTCATAAAAAAGCCATCAACTTGGCTCGAAAATGGGGTCTTGATGTGAGTGTGTTTATGATCTTCGGATTGCCAACAGAGACCCGCGCTGAACGCATGGAGTCTTTGCAGTTCGTGAAAGATTGGGGCTTTAGGTTCACTAAGTTCAACAACTTGATACCGTACCCCGGAACCAAGACCTACAACGAAGTGAAGCACACGCCAAATCTTCTTAAGACCGAAGATTGGGGTAACTTCAATAGTACATTGACGGCGACCAGAAGTATTTTTGACGACACGCCCGTGCCCTACGTTCCCGCAGGGACTTCGGCTTGGCAGCTCAAAAGAGATATCGTGCGCTGTAACTACAGCTTTTACCTAAGCCCAAGAACGGTTCTGGATGTGCTTATGCGCAAAGGCGGCCCTGGATTTGTGATGCTTCCCGCGCGCTGGTGGTTGAACCC
>JBGSQJ010000071.1:0-1625 GCA_041738165.1 Bdellovibrionales bacterium | reverse complement strand
TCAAAGTTATCGCTTTGATCGTATGCAGTCTTTGGTCGACGAGCTTGATCGGCTAGGGGATCACTCAGATCCTGATGGGTGGATGCCAAAACTGAAAAAAGGCTTTGAAGTGTTGCCAAAATCGAAGCGGCTTTTGATCTCAGGTTCAGGCACACAAGTGGAGGGCAAAGAGTGGTCGGCACTTATGAATGTCCTTGGCAAAGGCTTTGAAGTCTACTTGTCGGTTCGGCTTTTTGGTATTGAGGATCTCTCAAAAGTGTTGCGACGAGAGGCGATGCCTCAGGCGCTTGAAACTTTGGGAATTTTGCTAAGAGGCGCAATTGACGCGCGCGAAAGCAGGCGAATCCCATTGGCTGAATTCGATGATCTTATTGCCGACATCGACAAGGCTGGTTGGTTGTCTGAAGATTTTAAAGCTGAGGGTTTGAAAACCGCCTTTCACTGGACCGTGGTTCGGCTCTTAAGTGATGGCCGAAAACTAAGTGATTTGACTTTGGCCTCCACCTTGCGGCTTGAGCAAAAAGCTAGTGAGTGGCTTTCACTTATTCGAAGAGGCGAAGCCGATGAAGATCCAGATTTTAGTCAGGTACTCAAAAGTTCCTCACCGATGCAATGGGACGGGCTTGGCCGCTTGATCATTGACCCGGCCGCGGCCGCTCAGGCGTCTTGGACGCCAGATGCTCGCGCCCATTTGGTTTGGCCTTATGTAATTCTTAGGTGGATTCTAGATTCCTTCCACGGTGAGAAGGCCCAGTTCGTCGAAGAAAAACAGCTAACGGAAATGGCGAAAGAAGTTCTGCCTGTTCTTCAAAGCTTTGGGTGGCTTGAGTCCACTGAGCCTAAGATCGCCGTGCGTATTCTGCGCGAGGCCGATCTCTTCACTTTGGCGTCCAACGGTGATCGGCAGTTGACGTTGAGCGAAGCCAGTCGATACTTGGCGTTTGTGGCTTCAGCTTTTCGGTCAGCTCAGGTTTGGAAAGAAGAGGCCGACGTTGTGTGTTTGGATGATCAGGCGGCGGCAAGTTGCTACCGAGAGTTTGCGACACTTCCGCAGTCATCGGTGCTGATGGCGCTGCCCGGACTTAAAGCTCGCTTCGGTGTTTTAGAAGCCCAGGGTTTTGCAGATTACATGATTCAGGCCGAAGAGACCGTGCTCGACTCGGTGATCACAGGTCGGCCGGGAACCGGGAGTTTGCTCCAGGTCTGGATGATTTTTCAATATGTCGAAACGTTTTTGAAGCTCTATGATCAATCGGAATCTGGCACGGTCAACGTCGAAGAGTCGTTGGTGGCGTTTGATCGATACTGCGAAACACTGGCTGTTTTGCTCTCTCAAACGGGATTACCCAGTTCAGAGATTTTGGTATTTTTTACCTATCTTATGAAATACGGTGAAACTCCCTACACCATGTGGGGCGGGCAGGTGCGCTACAACCACTGGAAATGGCACCGTAATCAGTGGAGTTTTGAAGCAAACCGCACTCGGCTCATGACCATCTTGAATCAGCTTTCTAAATTATAGACGTTTCTGTAAAAAATTTAGACCCTACGTCTCCAAATTGAAACCGGTGGTCTGAGTTGGGTACTATCTGGGCCGTATATGAACGCGCCCTTCGCGATGATCG
>JBGSQJ010000050.1:0-4139 GCA_041738165.1 Bdellovibrionales bacterium | reverse complement strand
AAGATGTGCTAATTAGAGGGATAGGGTACGAAGACGAATAGATGCAGATGGGGTCCAAAGTCACAATGTCGCTATTGAATTTTAAAAATCTCGCTTCACTTATGGCTCTGGTGCCTTTGGTGGCAATTGGTTCGGCGGCTTCAGCGTTTCCGACCCGAATTCAAGACTGCACTCAAAAAAATAAATACCAACCGTTTAAGGACATCCTTCACAATGTCAATATTGTGGGCAAAGATGGCCGCGGACCGCTTAGAAAATTGGGTCCTAAATTTGAAATCAATGGCGACAAGTCGATCGCGCTGACAGACGAAGAAATTGCGATTATCGAAAAATCTGTGGGAATGATCACCTGCTTCAACAAAAAAGATCAAGCGGTCTCTTATGCGGTGGCCTCCGTGCAAAGACATAATGGCCAAGTTGTAACGAACTCGCACGTGTTTCTCGACCGCAATACAGGCGTCGGGTTGGCGAAGATTGAACGTTGTGAATTTGAAAATTCAGAGGCGACTCCGCAGAAAATCGCTATCGATTTCAAGCGAGAAAACTATATTTTGGGTACCGACGATCTCACCGATCTGTATTACGAAGATCGCGCCACAGTTCTTTTAGAAAGACCAGTTGAGGGCCTCAGCAATGAAGACCTTTTGCAGCCGCAAAATGCCATCGATGTGCTTCGCCCTGATCAAGCTATGGTGGTGGCAAGCGGCAAAAATCAACCCTCGATTCCCGTTGAGCAAGTGCCGCTGGGCGAAGCTGTTGCTCAAGCCTGTCAGGCGATGCGGTGGATTGAAAGCCCAAAGGGCGGCGCCAGCGTCTTAATGACGGACTGTTCGGGTAAAGGTGCAATGTCGGGATCTGTTTATTTGGCTAGAAATGATCAGAAAAAATTGGTCGTCGTAGGGATTCACAGGAAGGGTGGTAAAGACAGTATGGACGGCAAACCTTATGACGGCAAAAAAAGTTACTCTATGGCGGTGCCTATCGAGCAGAGTTTTATAGACGAAATGGATCGGCTCAACGCCAACCGCGAAATCAGATCAGCTCAGCTCAAGAGCGCCTCTGGCGACAAGCGATCCAATTAAAACCACTCTATAAAATCACTGCCTCAAGTTGAGACGACCCCACGAAAGTCCTAAAGGAATTCTCAGTTTGCGACGATAATCTAAGATATGGCAAGAGTCCCTTTTGCACTCTCATTCATAGTGTTTTTCTCATTGTTGACCCCTAGCTTGTCGTTTGCTCAAGGCGCCGCGGGCTTTACTAGAACCAACCCCATGTCGTCGGGTAACCCTTTTTCTGAAAACCTACTTGAAGGCGCGGCCAATGATTACAAGGCCTGCCTCGAGCGAGCGCGCTCAAAACTTTACGATGCCTGTTTGAACAATTTGACCAATTCAGACGCCGGCATGCCCGTCGGCACTCAAGAGATGGCGGCGTGTGATTCGCAATCTCAACCTACTGGCGAAGTGCATGACTTGTGCATTCGGGAAGTCAGTTTGTCAAATCCAACGAGCCTTGAGCATGGTCCCAGTGAAGACAGTGGTAACAACCAGAACGATTGCCCACCCGGCCAATCGTGGATTCCACAGTCCAATGCCTGCATGATGGTACCAGCACCGACAAGAAGACCTACCGACATCAACCCCAAAAAAGGGCCAACCATTTCAAAAGACCCGGCAAAACCAAAAGAGGAAAAGGATCCAGAAACCAAGCCTGGGCCAGAAACAGCCAGCACGTCAGATTCTGAAATTCAAAACGACACCAACGCCTGCCTTAACCAAGAAAACACCGCCGTTAGATGTTGCGGCAACCCGGCTTCATGCGGCGGTCAATTGAGTGCGGCCGATCAGCAGCGCGTAAGCCGAGTGAATCAACTGATCAATCAAGGTCCTTCGGCCAATCAAAGTGTTGCCGACTATTGCAGACAGTTGAACAGCCTTAGCAACGATGCCGGTAAGATCAACTCGAGCTACGCTTCGGTCTGCGCCGTTAATCAAAACGCGTGTGTGACCACTTGCAACAACATCGCGGCGAAATACGCGCGTCTGCTTGAGCGCTGCCCTGATTGCGCGAGCAAGTCGAAGTATCAATCAACTCTGAGTTGGGCCAAGCAACACAGTGGAAACTGCGCCACCCTTAGCGCCAACGCTAGAGATTTAGCACAAAACAGTGTTTCGCCAAGTTCGAGCGGAGCCTATTCAAAGTACTGTTCACAGAATGCAGGAACAGGTCCACCCACTCCTGGTGACTACAGTGCAATGTCTGCCGAATCGGCTTTGGCCGGTGACAACTTCGATTGTCAATCTAACCCCAGTAACCCCGCTTGTCAGAATTGTGATCTCAATCCGAGCGGCGATGGTTGCGCGGCGAAAAGAGAAGCAGAAAAGGGAACTATGGGCTGGGCGAAACCGGGTGACACGAATTCGAAAGAGGATTTCAACCCCAAAGATTTAAGTGATGCCGAGCGGCCGTTTATGGGTCTAGATGAGCCGTCAAGTGGAGTGCCCGTTCAAGTTGGTACAGTGGCCAACAATTCAGGTGGCGGTGTCCCGCAAGGCGGCGGCGCCAACAGTGGCAACCAGCTTGATGCCAAGAAACCTTGGAACGATCCTAAGACGTACACCACGGATATCGATAGAGGACTTCGCTCGGGTGGTTACACCGGCTCAGGCGGCTACCAAAATGGTTTTGATTTTTCAAAACGCAAAGGTTCGGGCGGCGCTGTTCGCGGAGCCGGCGGTCAGGCGCGAAATGTTTCGGGGCTGGATTTGAAACAGTATCTGCCGGGCGGAGCGAACGATCCGCGCCGTAGAGTAGCGGGCTATGGACTTGAGTCTAGCCAAATTCGATCGAAAGAAGACAATATCTGGCACGTGATCTCGAACAAATTCACCGAAAAATGTAAACTGGCGATGTTGTGGCATTGTCAGTCGGGTCCATAACAGGGGGTCACGAGAGTCATGAAAAACCTAATCACTATTTTATTGATCGCGATGTGGCCAAGTATGTACGCCTGGGCCGAGGCTGATCTTAACCAGCAAATTTTCAATGCAAAAGGCTCCAAGGTTGCAGCTCAAGCGGCTGGTGACACCGCGGTGTCTGAGGCCCCGCAAGACAACACCATCAACCAAGGTTCGAAAGTAGGTCAATCGAGTCAGGGTAGTGGAGCTGCGGCCAACGCAGCCGCTGCCGCCGCACTTATGACGGCATGTTTAGCTCCGTGTCCAAAATGTATGATCCCACTTTGTGTGATGTCGATGTTGGCCGCACAACAAGCAGGCCATGACAAAGGCGCGCAAGGCCAATCGGCACTTTCTGACGACTCGAGCATCGACTCAAAAGCTCCCGAAACGCCCAATTACGATCAGGGTGCTGCTGACTATGCCGATGGCACATTGAAGGCTGTAAAAGATAAACTCAAAGAAAAAGGTGTCACCGTAACTGGTGCAGGCGTGACGATGCCCGATGGATCTTTCACTCCCATGAGCGCGTTCAATTCACCCTCAAGTATGTTGGCGGCAGGAGTTGATCCTTCAATGGTTTCAGAGGCCAAAAAGGTATTGGGCGAAGTGGAAGCGGCGGCCGCAAAGGGCAAACCCAAAATGGACATGTCGACGGCGTCAGGTGGGGGCGGAGCTCCGGCACCCTACCCAACCGAAGAAGTTTCTAACGATGTAGAAGTGCAAGCTGCAACCAATCCGTTTGACCTCACTGGTGATCAGGCTAAAAAACTTTTGGCCAACAAGACGGTCATGCTCGATGGCGAGCCCATCGGTGTTGCCGGTAATAATATTTTCGGAATGATTCACGAGGCCTACCAGAAAAAAAGCAATGGCAATCAGTTTTTAGACGGCGCCCAGGTGCCGAGGGTTCGGCGTCCCGCTTCGACGACAGTGAACAATTAAAACAAAATTTCTCGGGTGACCACCGCGTTTGGCGCCACTCGAGCTTTTGACAATACGACGCAATCCTTCAGCCGGGCGCCCTCGCCAATCACCGCGTCTTGAGCAATACAAACGAATCCTTCAAACGAAACTCCATCTTCTAAATCGGCACTTTCGGCAATAAGAAAAGAGTTGTAGCTCTTAAGCTCCCGGTCCAAATGAAACCGATCAAGAAATCCGGTAAGCATGGGCGCG
>JBGSQJ010000440.1:0-13238 GCA_041738165.1 Bdellovibrionales bacterium | reverse complement strand
CCAAATATCAAAATGCGTCTTGAGGCTTCTTTCTGCGCTTGAAATTGACCACCGTAAACCACGTAGTATCCCTGAGGTAAATCTACCTTAGAGGCGATCCGAGCTTGAACTTCTTCAACGATACTGCCGAGATCCCGCCCGGAAGCATTGGCAGAAACGATGATTCGACGTTGCCCGTCTTCACGACTGATTTCATTAGGCCCCTCTGTTTCGTAAAGATCAGCAACGTCTTGTAGACGCACACGCTGGCCGGTTGGCATCGTCTTAATCACGGTTTGACCCATTTTGTCTGAGGATAGCCGTGAGGCATCGTCAAAGCGATAAAATAGATCGAAAAATTTCTGCTGCTCTAAAACCTGGCCAACTATATGACCGTTAAAAGCGGATTCAGCCAACTCGGTGACTTCGCCTGCGCTGATTCCGAACTTGGCCGCATGGTCGCGCATAACGTGAATCTTAAGCTGGGGAATTAACCCCTGCTGCTCCACACGCAAGTCGACCAATCCTTTAACGTCTTCGATGGTCGCTTGAATTTCGATGGCTTTTGTGCGCAGAACCGACAGATCAGGGCCGAAAAGCTTAATGGCAATTTGAGAGCTCACGCCAGACAACATATGGTCGATGAGGTGGGATATGGGCTGGCCCACGTTAATGCCAATGCCCGGAATCGAACTGACTCGCCCACGAATGTCATCCAAAATAGCCTGCCGACTTCTCGTGTATCCAGCATCAAAGTCCACATCGATCTCACTGACGTTTACGCCCATTGCGTGTTCATCTTGCTCGGCTCGCCCTGTGCGTCTCGAAACAGACTTGACCTCAGGGACCTCAAGCATTTTGTTCTCGGCCTCTAGACCGACTCGGTTTGCTTCGTTCAAAGAGATTCCTGGTGGCGAAAAAACAGCGATCATTGCCGTACCTTCATTAAATTGAGGAAGGAAGTCTTTGCCCATGAAGGGTATCAGAGACAGTGCGATAACAAAAAGAGACACTGCGCCTAAAATAACAACTTTCGGACGATGAAGAATCCGCTCAAGAATCCTGCGATCCAGATTTTTTATGTATTGAACTAGTTTTGTGTCGGCATGTTTATTCCCCGCGCCTGTTGCCTCTTTTTGGCCAAGAAAAAAAGACGACAATACCGGCGTTACGGTGAGAGACACCAACAGAGAGGCGAACAGAGCCGAGAGATAGGCAACGGCCAACGGAGTAAACAGTCTGCCTTCAAGGCCCGTCAGGTTGAAAAGTGGAACAAACACGAGGGCAATAACAATCGTGGCCAGAACAATAGAATTTCGAACCTCTGATGAAGCTTCATAAACGACCAACAGAGTCGACCTTGGCTTTGCGAGAATCGAATTTTCTCGCAAGCGACGATAAATATTCTCAACGTCCACAATCGAATCGTCGACCAATTCACCAATTGCAATAGCTAAACCTCCTAAAGTCATCGTATTTACGCTAAGTCCAAAATATCGAAAAATAATAAAAGTAATAAAAAATGAAAGCGGGATAGCGGTCAGGGTGATTAAGCTCAGACGCAAGTTGGCTAAAAAGATAAAAAGCACAACAAACACGAGAACAGTTCCAAAGCGGATCTTGCCAAGAATTCCAGAAATAGCCGCTTTGATGAAATTTGCTTGTTTGAACACATCTGTATTGACGACTAGGCTCGTCGGCAACGTCGGTTTCAATTGTGCAATGGCTTCGTCCACCGCGGCTGTTACGGCAACCGTGTCTGCACCTGGCTGTTTTTGAATGACCATGATAACAGCTGGCTTTCCCATATAGCTGCCATCCCCACGTTTTACGCGAGCCCCTTCTTTAACATCCGCAATGTCACCGACTAAAACGGGGGTTCCAAAATGAAGACCCACTACCGTCTTGCGAATATCGTCGAGTGAAGTCACTGCGCCGATGTTTCGCACAAGTACCTCTTGAGGCCCCTTATCGACAAAGCCGCCAGTGGTATTTTGACTCATTTTTTCAAGTGCTGAGTCGAGTTGTTCGAGCGTGATCATTTTTTGACTGATTTTGTCTGCTGAGATGACAATCTGATATTGTTTTAACCCACCGCCGATCGAGATCACTTGCGCAACTCCTGGAATAGCCATGAGGCGGGGCCGGATGGTCCATTCCGCAAGCGTACGAAGCTCTATCGGAGAAATCGACTCGTCTGTTGTGGAAAGCGCAATTTGTTGGATCTGCCCCATGAGACTTGTGATGGGAGCCATCACGGGCTGAACATTTTTTGGCATTCGCTCGCGAGCCAACTGAAGTTTCTCAGCAACCAATTGGCGACTGCGGTAAAGATCTGCTCTCCAGCCAAACTCAAGGTATAGGACTGAGAGTCCAATACCGGATGTCGAGCGCACGCGCTCTAGATCTGGTAGGCCATTAACGACGCTCTCAATAGGCAACGTGATGAGCGTTTCAACCTCTTCAGGGGCACGGCCATGACCCTCGGTCATAATGGTTACGGTGGGCTTGGTTAGGTCAGGAAACACATCAATTGGCAGACTATCTAAAGTGATGATTCCAAATAGAGTTACGCCCAACGCCAGCGCAATAACAACAAGTCGGTTTCGCAATGCGGATCGTATTATTAAATTTAACAAAGGTAGGCCTCCAAAGCAAATCTAAGGGCTCAACAGAAATTTTGAGGCTTAGGCTTTTGGTGGCTGAAAGGGACCGTCGAGTAATGGTGACAGCGGTGACGGCAAAACTTCTGGGAAAAAGGCCGCGCCAGAATCCAGAGGTAGATTAAACGCTATGAGTTGGCGAGTTCCGTTAAACTGGTGCGAACAATTATGATGGTGAGTTTGGCACGGGCACTCATGAGGAACCGTCCCTAAAGGAGTCACACTCGATTCGGCATTGTGAATGACCACAGTGACTCTAGTTGAACCTGGCGCCAGTCTTTCATGGGCGCACTCGTCTGGATCGTGGCAATCGCCCGAATAATTGGCGCTCGCGATAGATGCCAAAAGACCGGTGAAAATAAGGAGGATGTGAATCGACAACCTAGCCATTTTTTCAAGCTATCAACTGTACCTATTCAGGTCAATCGTTACTGAGTGCTCACGTTCATGATGTTACAACGAGCTGAACCATCATTGTACACTGAGGCCAAAATGGTTACCTCAGAGAGCTTGAACTGCTCAACTGATTCACCGTCACTAGCTTGATAAAAGTTGTAACGTTCAACGACCTTGTCACCTGATTTTTTAGATTCTACCAAGGTCAAAAAATAGGATTCAGGTGTGAGCCATACCACCATTCTGCGCTCTTCAATGTTGGTCTCCATATTCTTCCAATCTCGTATATCGACTGGGAAATAGCCTTTCGACTCAGCTAACGTCATCGCCGAGGCGGCCATAAATGCGGCGGACTCACAATGGCATCGTGCAATCAGGTCGACTTTGTCATCTGCGCGCAACGGCCCTAAAGGGCGACATTTTTGCCCTTCCGTGCTGTCACCTCTGGCAAACGTTGAAATTGATAGAACAGACAAAAGAACTGTAGAGATAAAAACTTTTGAAATCATAATGGTCTTCCTTTTTAAGTGAATGATTTTGGAAGCCCAAATTTACACACCACTCAAGACCAAGCCAGTTAGGACTTCAACAACATATACATTAGAAATTATTTCAGGATTTCAATGGTTCTCGACCAGTTTTTGAACCGGCTAGCCTTCGAGCCAGCCGGGAGCCAATTCCCTTGGCGAGACCGCTAAAAAAACCGTAACCTTTTAGAGCCCTAGGTGTTTCGTATGGAAAGACAGACTGAGGAGGTCTATATGAAGGTTCTTTTGATTCTATTCATGACAGTTTCAATCCACGCTTTTGCCGAGGACGATCGGGTGGACCAGCGCCAGGAAAATCAAGAACAACGTATCGAACAGGGGAGTGAAAGCGGAGAACTCACCGACCGCGAGAAGACGCGGCTAGAAAACAAGGCCAAGCATATTGAAAAGCGCGAAGAGAAAATGAAGGCCGACGGCAAGTTCACACGCAAAGAAAAAGTCCGTATCGAACGGGCTCAAGATCGCCAGTCTAAGCGCATACATCGCAAAAAAAACAACGCCCGCAAAAAATGAACCACGCGCTAGTTTGCTTAGCATGCGTTGGTTTTGCCTTAATGGTAAGTGCCTCAGCGGATGAGGCCCCAACCTCCGAGGCAAGGCTGAGCGCAGGTGCCGACAACGCCGACGGGCGGTTTGGTCGACTGGCCTTGGACTTGGGGTTACCCAACCAGGATCGCCTGCACGGAAGCGCCTCTAGCAGTCGAATTGAGAGCCGGAGTCAAAGCGAGGAATCCTCACCCAGCCGCCGGTTTGAGGTTGGCTACACCCTCAACCCCGAAGAAGACTGGGCCTTTGATATCGGGGCAGAGGTCTGGGGTGCAAAATCAGAACTTTCGTCGCGTTCACTTTGGCTCGACGTCACTCGAAATTTCATCGATTGGAGCGTCGGGATTCAACCCGAAAGCAAGACGCTCAAATGGGTAACCACTCAATCCCGCCAGGTGCGCACGCGCGCTTTTGGACTTCATGCTCATGTGGACTATTTTGGATTCAGAAACTGGCAGTTTGGTCTAAATGCGGGAAGCTACAATTATGGCGGTCAAGAGTTTGAAGATTTCTTGTACTCTTATTTGATTTCAGACTCTGCATTTGCCCTGAGTTCAGGTTTAGTCAAAAGCTACTGGAGCACCTCGGCCAGTTTCACCAAGGCGCCCCTGACCTATCGTTTGAGCTTGCAAAATTCAACCTATGTCGTCGAAGGTGTCAAATCGAAAGGGTTGGGCTTTGATCTCGAGTGGGCCGTAACTTCAAACTGGGGTCTCGGCTATAACCTCAACACGAGCAAAACAGAAAATTCCCCATCAGTGACTGCGCATTCACTTGAAGTCTCATTTGCCTGGTAAGCGGTAACGATACCTATCCCGTGTTTCATATTGAGAAATTCCAAATATTCGCCCGGCATCTCTTTAGTCCAACTGACATAAGTCCGAAAAAGAGACATGCGGTTAGTCCTATCGCTCACGGCAATTGGCGCGGTTCTATTTGCGCTATTTAACAACTGCTCTGCTGGAAGCTTCAAATCTGCTCAGGGAAGTTCTTCTGAGGATACTTATGGCCTATCAAAGATTCGGTGTTCTGACCGAGACGAGCGTGCCGCCAATCGAATATACGTTCTGAGCGCCAATGAATACGTCAATATTGCCGAAGACTTGTTCCCAGCAGCTAAAATTTCGGATTTGGTAAGCCAAACCTCTGGCTTACCCGTAACTCCCGATCAATTTGAAGGTAATCTTGAGTTGCAGAAGCAAAGTGGATTTATTCTTGATCGAATGGGGATTATCAATTTTTTCGCCGCCAATCTCGAAGTGCAAGCACGAACAGATTGTGGAGGCATTCTCGATGCCAAATGCCGAGATAAAGTGGTTAGAACTTATCTTTACAAAATTCAGCGTCGATCGATTAGCGCGAGTGCCATATCAACCATTCTAAACGAAACAAAGGATCTCACGTTTTCGCATTTTATCAAATTCCTATTTTTGACACCCGAATTTCATTTCAAAATCTATTCTAATCCCATGACGTCCTATGAATTCGCTGTGAAGCTGGCAATGACTTTATCCGGGTCCTTTCCAGATGACGAATTGATTGCCAAACACTCAAGCTTGATTGGAAACCGCGACGCCATTCGAGGCGAAATTTTGCGCATCCTTTCGAACCCGAAGAATCTTCGTCGCTTCTCCTCACGTTTTTGGGGTCGGTGGACCAATGTTCATAGACTGTTGGGTTTTTCTCTGCCAACAGGAACCCCGTTTGATTTGAAGAAGCAACACGACGATTTTTTAACAAAGATTGAGGCTGCACTCCTAAGCGATCAGCGACTCTCGGAACTCTTTTATTCAGCCAATGGAAAGGAAGTTCCAGATAGCCTTCTTTCTCACCCCGCCTTCACCATGGTGACCTCTCGAGTGATGGGCACCGAGATCCGCTCAAACTATGTGCAAAGAGGAGTCAATGTGGCCTCCCGGCTTCTTTGTATCGAAATGCCGTCTCTCCCCGAAGCCACCTCACAAGAAATTGCTCAGGCTCAAGATGAAGCGCGAAATATGTCGGCCCTTGAAGCCATAAATTTTCATCGCGCCAAACCGCAATGTGCTGCCTGTCATGACGTGATTGATCCCATTGGTGTTTCTATGGAACGCTTAGACCCCTTCGGCAATTATCGCGTCGAGTTTCATGATGGCAGCCCTATTCACAGCGAAGGCACTATCTTGGGGCGACGGTACGGGAATCTCAACTCTATGGTCCGAGCGGTAGCCGAGTCGCCAGATTTAGCAAAGTGCTATGTGCAGAACCTGCGGGCCTTTGTTGACGGTCCTGAGGCCGAGAGAGTTGGCGCCTGTGACGGCGAAGTGCACATCGAAGAATCGCCCAATACATCGATGTTAGATACTTTGACGGACATCCTTGCGTCGCCGCGCTTTTTCGAACGATTTTCAACACCCAAACAAGCCATGTGGGCCCAGCGCAAACGCTTGGTCACTCACCTTTATGGCACGGGATTAAGGCGCAATCAGTGGGCCGATTCAGAAATCGAGTATTGGCTCGATGTCTACCAAGCCTCGGGCTATGTCGCGGTCATTGAAGGGATTTTCTTAAGCGCCGAGATGTCGAAATCAACTCCGACCAGTGAAGCCTTTGTGGATCGTCTTTACATAGTCCTAATTGGGCGAGCTCCCACGAGCGAACAATTGCAGAGTGGAGTCTCGGCTGTAAATGCAAAGAGTCGTAAAGCCTATATTTCAATTTTTCTAACGCAAAGTCCGTTTACGACTGAGACCAAGGCCATATGGGAGTGAACAGATGAGTCATTTGATAAGACGTCGCAAATTTTTGATAGACTTGATAAAGGCCTCAGCGGCCGTGGGCATTGCACCCTACTTGAGCAATCTCAACATAGCCCAAGCTCAAGCCGCGAACTACAAATACTTCATTGCGATTATGCCCCATTCCTTGGCGCTATTGTTTCCTCAAAGACCGGTGACTATTCATAATAATTTTTTTGCAGGCTATGGCAATTGGCAGTTTCAAGGTCGAGGTTCACTGAGTGAATTTGACGCCATTCGCGCGAATTTACTTGTACCACGCGGCCTGACCAATGAAGTTTCAGGTGGACTCGTGGGGCATTTTCTAGAGCAAGGTGGATTTTTGACAGGCTACCCTACCCGAGGCGCATCCAGCTACGATTTGCTTCTGGCGGGCGCAGATAACACCTCTGGGGCTCCGGCAGGAACTCAATCCATTGATTGGATGATCGCCCAAGCCTATGGGTTTCAGCCTTTGGCTTTGGGCTTTAGTGATCGAGGCTACAATGAAGCTGAGGCTCCCCATTTCTTTCGCGCGATCTCGTGGTCAAGCCCCACTAGCGCTCAGTTCCCTGTGTTTGACAGCAAAGCACTTTTGGCTCTGCTCAAGACCCGACTGGACTGCAACAGTTTTTTTGCGACTAGATCTTCAGCCGCAACTCGCGTGAGCGAATTGCAACAGGAGATAAAGCTTTTTTCACTCGTCGAGAAAGAGTACACCAAACGGCTGCGCGTAGATCGAAGTTACTCAAGTGAATTTGATCAATACATTCAAGACTTCCGCAATAAATCTCTCCAATTGAGCCAGAACGTTGAAAGTCTTTCTTCTGGGGGGTCTGCCTTAGCTCACCTTCAATGGGTTTGTGATTGGAGCGGCCCCGCTTACTCCAGCCCACATCCACCACAAGACGAAGGTTATTATTTGGCGAAGTGTAAAGAGCTCGGCACTCTGGCGACAAAAGCCCTACAATCCCGGGTCACAAACGCCGTTACCCTCTCGATTGTTCTAGACCAGAATCATCATCGAATGCACTACATCTCTGATTTGGATGTAGGACGCGATGGCAATTCTCATGAGGCCATCATTTCACACGGTGAAGGTGTAAAACGCTATATGGGCCTAGCGGCCCAAGCCGTGATCCATTTAGTCAATGAGCTCAAAACTGCTGGGCTTTTTCAAGACACCTTGATTCTCTTTGGGGGTGAGCAAAATGATGGCAATACCCACACGGCACAAGAGTCTCCGGTATTGATTATCGATGGCAAAAATCCAGGGTGGCATGGAGCGAACGTTGGAACCCTCTCCAGCAATGGTCAGCCCCCTCGCGCCCATCCGTATTCTAGTCTGTTGGTGGATATTCTGAGCCGCTTTGGAATTAGTCGCTCGAATTTCGGGTCACCGTACAATATTCGCGGTGTTGGAAACAGGGGGATTTTTTGATTTATCTCTGGCGGCTTGGACTCACTTTCACTCTAGCTCTATACGCTACTATCGCGTTCGGCGAGGGCTACACCGTGGTTCCCCATTTTGCCAATCGCGCCTTTATCACTTACAGGTATTTGCCTTTTTCGGTGAATAACCAAACCGGCAACCCGCTCCCGCTGGTCCATGTTTCAATCGGCAGCCCGTGCGCAGCCATGATTGACCCCTTTCGCCCCCATGTATTTCACGCCGTTTGCACGCAAGCTGGAAGCTTCTTGGCGGTCGCAACGGTCAGAGGTGACGGAGAAACCTTAACCGAGGTGCAGGTGCCCATCCAACAGGTTCGGCACGTTCGCTTAAATGAAGCGACGGCCCCGGTTGATGTGGAGTGGGAGCAGGGCCGCCAACTGTTTTTTCAGTCTCGAGCTGGGCTGAAGGCCTGCAACGAGTGCCACGGTGTGCCCACTGCCATTCGAGTGACTCAGAATGCGGACTCCCTAGCTCAAAAATTTAAGAGCTCCGCCTCGGCGGACATGAAACTTTACGACAACCTCTTCACCCCATCCGAGCAAGCGGCTCTTGCGAAGTTCATCAATAAGGAGTTTTTCAAGTGAGGCTGGCCTTGTTTGCTCTAATTGCTGCGAGCCTCATTGGCGCATTTCAAAACTGTGCTCCAGACCATGCGAGTCTTTCTTCAGGATCGCTTGTGGCATTTGATATCACCGGCAACTACCCGTTTAGCAACGACCAGAAATACTTCGCTGATGTGCAGTTAGTAAAGGTGGACCACGTATCCAGCGGCTTTAACTATCAGTTCAATTCTGCCGTGGCTCCAACCGACAGCTCAGAGCTAGATTTCTTGGTGCGCTTACGCATTTTAGACGAGCAGAACGCAGACATTTGTGCGCCGATTGTCGCAAGCGCGAATCGACTCAGCAACTCCTTCGAAATCACGGACTGCCGCTCGGCCTCGGCAAAAAATAAGATCTACGTCCAGGTTGAGGCCAAAAACCTGACTGACTCAGAATACACATTGGTTCAATCCTATGAATTTTTACCTCCCCATTGAGAATACAGTTCTAATGCGGCTCGGGTCGACCCATCCGTCTGTTTCCCACGAATGATTGTCTCAATTTGAGACTTCGATTGGGTTTCAGCGTAACCTTTTAGGGCTGAACTGGGTTTCTCCAATCAAAGAAGGAGACCCCCATTATGAAAAAACTAAGTCTTATCCTAACTGCACTTATAGCCGTTGGCTGCGCCAAGAAAGAACTGGCCACTCAGCAAGCCGATACCCAGGTCGACCCTGACGAGGCCGCGGTTGAGTCTTCGCTGGCCACCATAGGCGCGCTTGCCGATGAGCAAATCGGCGAGAGCTACGCCCGCTGGCAGGCGCAGCCGACCCCCATAGAGGTGGTCCAACGCTTGATCTTGCCGCAAGCCCACGCAGAAAGCCTCTGCCAACGAGCCATATATGCCAGCTGCAACTCGGGTGTTCGACGAGCCGACTATTCCAGCTGCGCCATCACCTTGCGCTCAAACTTAGAGGGCTACGTGCAGCTGCAATACTCTCAAGCTAGTTGCTCCTTATCTGGTATAGGGGACTCGGTGACTCGCACCTACGATCTTCAACTGTCTGGCCCTCGGGGCGGTGTGGCCCGTGTTTCTAGCGCCACCGCTGCCGATTACCGAAATCAGTCTTACGGCGGAGGAGGAACATTAGCGCGAACGGCGTCTGGCCACTCTGTACAAGTTAACGGCAAACATTTAGAGCTGAGCTTTCGGGGTCGCCCCCTCTACAACGTATCGGTCAGAACTCTCGCCAATCTCGGTTTGAGCGGCGGGCTCTCTAGGTCGGGGAGAACTCTTGACGGAGGTCAACTCGAGGTCAACCACAATTTGGCTGGATTCACCGCCGTCTATGAACCACACAATGTGCAGTGGTCAGGCAGTTGTTGCTACCCTTCTTCAGGCAGCATCGATGTCACCTACTCTGGGGCGCGCACGGGTTCGGCCACCCTGACCTTCTTGAGCTGCGGCCTAGCTCAATTGGTAAACGGCACCGAGACTAAAACCATTCAGATGAACTACTGTGAGTAAACCGGCTGTACAAAATGTCGAGACTGGGCTTTGCTAATCAGCGATGGAATCTAAAGCGGGCGAACTTGAACTTATGCAAGGTATAGCGCGAGGTGAGCCCGCCCCTTTTCGAATCGTGTATGAAGCGCACAAGAGAAGGGTCTATGGTATATGCCTTAGACTTATGGGCGACGGACCAAAGGCAGAAGAAATGACTCAAGAAGTTTGGATCAAAGTGGTTAAATCCGCAGACAAGTACCAACCTCTTGCTTCGCTCGCTGCCTGGCTTTGCCAGGTCACCAGAAATCACTGCCTAAACGAACTGCGACGAAACCGCCCAGAGGACTTCACCGAAAACTGGGAACAGATCTCTGAATCCCAAGTTGACCACGACGAGCCTCGTTTTGAGCCGGCAGATATTGAGCAAATGACTCAAGCCTTCGAGCAGCTACCCGCCCAACAACGGGCCGCTTTGATGATGTTTGTGTATGAGGAGCTTTCACAATCCGAAATTGCCGTACAGCTCTCGTTATCTGTCGGCGCGGTCAAGCAATTGCTCCACCGGGCGAAGTCCAGTCTCCGACTTCAGTTGGGAAACAAAACATGAAGCCAGGTGATTTTTTTGAACAAAAGCCGCCGGATTCGCTGGATGCGCGGATTCTAAGTGAGGCTCAGCTTGTATTGGCCGAGAATCGCCGTCAACAGAGCCGAAGACAATGGTTCAGATGGGCCCTAGTGCCAACGATGGCGGTGTTTACCGCAGCGGTTTGGCGCTTTCGCCCGCAAAGTCCTCAGCCTGAACAGGAGCCACTTTTAGCTGAATTTTCAGATTGGCAGGATGTGGATGAAGACACTTTCTCGGTGCTAGAGGAACTCGAACTTTTAGAGGATTTAGAACTCCTCGAACAGCTGGAGGATACATGAGCGATCGACCCGACCCCGAACTGCTACGCAATTTAGATCTGCTCATGAATCTTGAGCTTTTTGAAAATTCTGAAGTTGATATAGATCTGCTTGAGGCCATGGATGCGGTTGAATCTGAAAGCGCAGACACTTTTAAAGATGCAGAAAGCAACGAGGTCCCAAAATGAATCGTCGATTTTTTTTGACAGTCTCTTTAGGACTTCTCGTGGGTCGGCCTGACGTTTCTGTGGCGCAAGAGGACTCGCCTGAAGAGCGCTGGAAATCGCTGTCCCCCGCGCAACAAAATCAGCTCAAGGAACGCTTTGAACGCTTTAAGAAACTAACGCCCGAAGAACGCCGAAGGGTCGTGCGGGTCCATCAACGTTTTAAAGAATTGAACCCCGAGACTCAAAGTCGAGTGAGAGCCAATTTTACACGCTGGAAAAGCCTTAAGCCTGAGCAGCGGCAGCTCTTACGCCAACGACTCATCAAGTGGCGCACACTGCCCCCCTCTCAGCGACAAAAACTCAGATTGCGCCATCAAAGATGGAGGGCCCAAAGCCCCGCACAAAAAAATCGCGCCAAAGAACGCATTCGAAGGCGGCAAGAGCGAAAATAAAAAACCCCGCCGAACCTGCGGGGCTATAAGATTTAAATTTTTTGGCGACTTGAAAATTACCGATAGTCAGCTGCGGAAGCTTCTCTCACATAAGTAGGTCTCACAGTCGCTGTAGGTGCAGAAGATTTAGGGATAACGGCTTTGTAAAAAGCAGATGTCGCTAAGCCCGCATCCACCGAGCCAGTTAATCCTTTTAAATAGTCAGCCTGAAGGATGGCTTGAGAACCCGGTTGTCCATCGGCGCGCGGACCATACTTAGGCAGTGCAGCCACGAATTCGTTTAGTGTCACTCCTGGAGCTGCCTGACACCAAGTATTGAAGGTGTGCCCGCGCAGTGTGGCATCGCCATCTCGGCCACCAGCGTAGATGGCCTGGTAATCCTGTACGCACATCACTCGTGAGTTTTGCCCACGACATTGAATGTGGTAGCTACCCACCGGGCCCAAGTAACTGCACCAAAAATACTGAGATTTGGCCAGCGGTCGCAAGAAGGCTACGAGCGCATCTAGCTCCGTTTTGTCAATGCCCTTGCGATCTATCCTATAGGCTGAAATAAAAGTTCTAAAATCATTGCGCATAGGTTTGATAGGAGCCGCCGCACCTCCATCACCCACCTGAACAAACAATGAGTAGTCTTTTGGATTGAACGTCTTAACCAACTCAACCTTAAAGTTGTCGATCGTTCGGCCCGCAAAATCGCGACTGTTCATATTGCGATTGAAGAATCGCACACTGTCCACCGTACTCACTTGCCGAGCAAAGCTCAGGTCTCGAGCGATCTCTGCATCGTTAACAAAGATGGCATAGCGCTGTAGATCGAGATCAAGCTCGACCCGAATTTTTGAAAGACCCGACAGACGCTTGAGCGCCACCCGCTTATCCTCGGGCGTGAAATAGCCAAAACACTCATCACCCGAACAACTCTCAGTCCGGTTGCCGAACTTTCCCCAACGCAAATTTACTGCGACGCCATCATGCAGGCGATGGTTGAGCATCGATTTCGACTCTCCCATTTGCATAAGAAAACCGTAGTGGGGATCTTTGCCTTTCAAAGCCAAATCCAGATCGAAACTGATTCGGAGTTTGCCCTTGGCCTGCGGCGAGAACTTATTCTGCACCATGGGCCTAGCCCCACTCAGCACAGAATTAAAGGTGAGCTTGCCATCTTTGATAAACGCATCGCTCCTTTTATTGCTGAGTTCAGACCAGTTGGTCCCAAGTTGAGTCGAATCTTTAGTATTGAAGTCATCGACCATAATTTGTGCGTGAGCCAACGAGGCCGTTAAAGCCGCCGCCGCCCAAAGAGTGATCGTCGAAAGACGTACC
>JBGSQJ010000425.1:0-8852 GCA_041738165.1 Bdellovibrionales bacterium | reverse complement strand
ATATTTTTTAGATTGTGCTCTCGCGCACCCTTAACCACGACCCCGTCTTGCGCGGGCTCGGCTTCCACATTTTCAGGAGTGGATTTCTTCTTTTTTGTGCGCTCGGGCACTCTTGAGTCGAGCAAAGAACCTCACTTGGTTTGACAACGCGGACACTCCCCGTAGAGCTCGAGAACGTGGTGCGTGAGGCGAAAATTATGCTCCTTGGCGACCCCTTCTTGCAAGACTTCAATCTGCGGGCTTTCAAACTCAACAATTTGCCCACATTCAACGCACGTCAAATGATCGTGATGGCGGCGGGGGGTCAACTCATAGCGAGCTGGAAGGCCGCCCATTCTAACTTCGGTCACCAAATGATGTTCGGCCAGTTTTCTTAAAAAACGATAAACCGTCGCAAAACCAATTTCGGGGTGCTGGCTGTTGACGGCCTCAAACACTTCCTGCGCTGTTACGTGCGCCCGGCCAATACTCATACATTGCAAAATGACCATTCGCTGCTGGGTGACTTTTAGGCCCATTTTACGAATGATCCGCTTAAAGCTTTTGGGATCCACTGGCTCTCGCCGAATGAGTTTTTCAGGCTCTAGGGGATTTTTGCCCGTTGTCAGTTGAATGGGCTGATGGCGCTCTGTGTCCGAAGAAAAAACCGTGAGTTCGGGTGTTTGATTCATAGGTTAAGGTAAATATTCCAACTGATAACGATTGTCAATTTTAACTAACTGGGAGCGCGAGGCTTAACTGCCCAGTCCCAAAAAACGTAGCTCGGCAAAAGAAAGCTCTCCTGAATAAATCTGGCCGAGCCATGCCGGAATAGGTTCACTCGAGGTCCCCTTTTCACCCGTGACGCCCGAGCCGAAATGCTCTGAAAGTTCCGTCTCAAATGCCTCTCGAAGCTGGGCTGGAGATGAAATCAACTCGGAAATGCCATTTAAAATCTCAAGCGTCCGAGAGCGCTCTATCTTAACTTGTCCGTCCATTGGGTTCATATTCTTGGTCAACTTCAAGCTTTCGAGACCTAAGAACAGCGACCAGGCGCAAAACCTTCTAAACTCAACCTCTTGTGTTGGTACAGATTCAAGAAAATCAAAGGCGCACTCCGCGTTGGCAAGTGCACTCGATTCAACTTGAAAACGATCCGGTAGCAATTGCCGTCCTTCTTTTTCATCTATTTGCTGATCTTTTAACAAATTGACCTTTTGCAAGAACTGACCAAAATGATGGGCGTTCACAAGTGTCGTTGAGTCTACCAAAAACCGAGACTGTTCATGGCCAAGCAACTTCGCCAACATCTCACCGACCAATCCAGCAACAAAAAAACAATATTGATTCACCTCTTCAACTGACCTCAGCTTAAGTCCGGAGGCCCCTTTGCGTTCAGCAAAGTGCCGCATTCCCCTGATCATACTTAACAACAGCTCCGTGAGAATTTCGCGAACGTCAGTAGGAAGAGCGTCTAGATCACAAAGCAGATCTCGCGCTTCTTGAATCAATTCAAGCTCAACCCTGCGAATCGGCATTCGGCCAAGCTCGGCGTGAACCAACTCCAAGCTGCCGCGCACACTCGGGTCAACGACCGCGGCCTGTACGGCATCGAAGGCCGCCAATTGATTTTGTGAGGAAGTCCAAGGTGCATCTTCGATTGTGTCCACATAGCGACACAAGAGGTAGCTGAGCCCCACCCAAGACCTAAGAGGTTCACGCAGCTGAGCAATGCAAAATGCAAAACTCCGACTGACTTGATCTAAATGACGCTGATAACGCTTTGATGATTCACTCATAATGCACCATCTACTTTGGGCTCTTGACCTAAAATAGGTCAACTCAATTACGCCCGCCAGCCCATAATCTTAACAGAAATGGAATCCACAGGTACAGCTTGTCGTCATTTGCCCATGATCCCTTTGAGGCGCTTTTGAATCTCATTTTCGACTTTACTTTTGACTTTGCTCTTCAGTTGTTTTTCGAGCTTCTCTTTTTCGCATTTCAAGGCGCGAGAGGCGACTTTTTCGACAATGCCACTCAAAACGTCGTAACGTGGGCTCACCAGGGGCCCGTTGATCACAACAGGAACAACAAATCGACCTTGTGGGTCCGAGTTGCCTTCTAAAACACATCCTTTGATTGGTGAATTCGACCAATGAAAGTTCCCTTTGAGGTCACTGGCCAAATCCACCAATCGAATGGACCCGTCTAAATCGAGCTGATGACCCGAAGATTCTTTGGCAACAAAGTCTCTTAAGTCCACGGATCCGGCCTTCATTTTGTATTTCATTTCGATTTCTCCCTGGAAGGGCTCGGATTTGATTTTTTGCTTTCCTACTCCCGGAATTTTTTCTAACTTTTCGCCAATCGCTTCAGTGATTTTTAAAGTTGAAAGCTCAACGGGCTTGGCTCTGGCCTGACCATCTAAAATCACATTGTTCGCCAGCTCTGGATCATTCGGCCATGGGCTTGAAAATGCCGTAGATCCACTCGTTTTGCCCTTTGCTAGACTTTTGAACTCTGGCTTCATCCAACTCAAAAGCATTTCGATATCCAAATCCTTCCATTTCAATTGGCCCGCAACTGGTTTTTTACGAGTGAACAGGGGCGCTCTAAAAGATGGAAACTCCAAGCTGCCTCCGAAAATTTCACCCAGCTGAATTCGGCCCTGAAAAATCGAGTTAGCCATGCGTCCTTGAAAGCCGATTTTACCGATCTTGAGAGACTGAGCTTTGAACCGTTCAATTTGCAAGTTCAAACTCAAATTCATCGCACGCGTGAGTTTTCCAGAAGGCAAAACCCCAGAATCGATATCACTGTTTGTGGGCTCAGGGTTCCCCGGCGCTCCTGCAGCCGGCTTCGGCGGCGAAGCCTGCGCCATTTCATAGTCTGGCAAAACAGCCGTCACTTTTCCCGCGACACGGATGGGTTGATCATACCAAGGTTGGTCACTCTTATAGGTTCCTCGCACCCGAGTGTGGCCGTCTAATTTTCCACTAGGAATAAGGCTGGATAAATCGGCGAGCGAACCGCGCAGCGCCGACAAGTCAATTTTGCTTAAGCTCAAATCCAAATCCATCGCCGCCTTACCGTAGTCGTAGCGGCCTTTCGATTTCACCTCACCAAAAAAGCTACTGATGTCCATCCGATTAAGTGAAATCAATGAGCCCTTGGTGTCGACATCAAATCCCATCTCGAGGTTTTGAGTGGGAGATTTAGAGAATGGCCCCATCTTCAATTGCAACTTCGAAAGGTTGACCGCGCCTCGGGCTCTAATGGGCCCGAGCTTTCCAGACAGCCACTGCCCCTCTCCATCCAACTGACCCGCAAAAGGTCCTTTGAGCAAAAATCCAGACTCCGGCCTTTCAAAACCGATATTGGCCGATAGACCTCGCGCTTTGAGTTGACTGACATTCCATGTTCCTTGAGCCGGTTCAAACAATTTGAATTGGCCCAAGGCCGAAAGCGCCAATTGACCTTGAACCGGCTGCTTGGCCAGAGGCAAAACAAACTTTTCAAGCCCCGCAAGACTCGCTTCGGGTATCTTAAGAGTGAGCTTTGTGAAGTAGGGGCTCTTGGCCCTCATAGTTCCCAATGCCTGGGCTTGAATCTTCCAAAACTGCAGATTGAATTCTTCAATTTGAACCTGAGTGTTGTCGCCGCTCAGTTTGGCCGAGACTCGCAGCGGAACACCGCTCGGTTTATGCAAAATGTCTTTCGCCTGGAGTGCGAGCCCCGTCATATCTAATGAAGCATTGAGTTTAGGCACCATCGTTTCTTGACCAAGCCGACGAATCTTTCCTTGCGCTTCTAGGTTGAGACGACCCTTAGCTGAGGCCTCCCCACTTTTATAGTCGACGTCGGCACTCACCGCTTTTAAATCAAACAAAGCGTCAACTTGCCAAGGTTGATCAGGCCCCGGCTGCACCACTTCGGCGTCCAAAACAACCGCACCTTTCCAATTTTTGGCAGGCAAAGAATCCGATGGCGCCTTCACTTGGCTTAAGTCGGGCGCGTTGAGTTTGATAAGCCAGCGATGTCGACTTTCTTGCCAATAGCTCGCCCCTTGCAAGTCGGCTTCTAAGCCGCCGATCCGAATCACAGCTTGACTCGTCTTGATGAGTTCTGAGGTCGCACTCAAGCTTTTGGTTTCAACAAAGAGGGCCTGCTTCGGCCACCCGGGCCACCCCACATCGGCGGTCAGCGTAAAGCTTGCCGGACTTTGCAAAACAGATTTTTGTTCAAACTCAAGGTTGACGGACTCTGCCACCGCGCCGCTCTGCCTGACCTGACCCTGCACGATCCGAAGACCAATAGAAACTGGAGGACCATCGTTTTTTACAATGAGAACCTTCACTTCACCTTGATCTTTCGCTGCCTGCGGGAGTGCATCTTGCTCAGGTCGTGGATGAATCACCAACACAGGATTTTTCCACTCGATATCGACTCTTATGGGGCGCACAATAGGGTTTACTTGAATATCTAGTGAGCGCCACGTGGCCTCTCCCCAACTCCCTATGACTTTAGAATTTTTTAGGCCAATCTGCGGTGGCCACAATGGCCAGAGCTCGACTCCGCCCAGTTCGACTTCCTGACCTGTGCGTTTTTTCAACTCGTCTTCAATAATCGAATTGAGGAGCCCTTGCCGTAGTGCGAACCATAGGGCGGTCGATACAATGAGTGGAAGAATAACAAACCCGAATAAAATGCGCATGCATCGACAATGGTCCACCGACTGATGTCCTAAAGACACCGATTGCGCATCGCATTTATTGCCCCCCCGAACACGATTAGCGACTGCACCATTTCACTTAACTTGCTATAAATAGGGTAAGTCATCACCTTTGGAGTTCGCACTTGGAACGTCTTTCATCTTTGCAACGCTCTAACCTTGAGTACATTGATCAATTGTATCAGCAGTTTCGCGAAAACCCTGAAAGTGTCGAAGCGGAGTGGCGACTATTTTTTGAGGGTGTCGAATTTGCGCAAAATCTCTCGCAAACCCCCAGTGGCTTTTCAGAAAAAGAAATTTCTGCTTACAATTTAATCAAAACCTACAGAGATTATGGACACCTTAAGGCCAATTTGGACCCTTTGGGGTTGCAGTCCAAGACCACAGATATTTTTGAACTCTCGCGCTTTGGCTTGTCAGATGCCGACTTAGATAAAACCTTTGCTGTGAGCAGTTGGCTCGGCCTAGGTTCGGTGAAACTTCGCGAAGTCATCGGCTTTTTAGAGCAGACCTATTGCGGGACACTGACCTGTCAAATTGCTGAGTGTCGCCCCGAGGTTCGCGAGTGGCTGCGCGCCGAGTTTGAAAAGCCAAACACGGCCCCTTTTTCAAATGAAGATAAAATTGAAATCTTCAAACAGCTCGCGCGTACAGAGTCGATCGAAAAGTTTATTCACACCCGTTATGTCGGCACCAAGCGTTTCTCGATTGAGGGCGGCGACGCCTTGATCCCTATGCTGGAACACCTTGTGAAACAAGGCGTTCCCATGGGTGTAGAAGAAGTGGTGATTGGCATGGCCCATCGCGGCCGCATCAATGTGCTCGCCAACTTCATGGAAAAAGGCATCGAAATGATTTTTTCTGAATTCGATGGCACGGCCTATAACAATTATGAATATGACGGCGATGTGAAATACCATCTTGGTTACTCGACCGACAAAAAAACGGCCAATGGTAGTTGCCACGTCGCTCTGGCGTTTAATCCTTCGCACCTTGAAGCCGTCAACCCTGTCGTCTTAGGAATGTCGAGAGCCAAGCAGCGAAAGCGCCACGACACAGAAACTCGCAAAAAAGTCTTGCCCGTTCTCATTCACGGAGATGCGGCGTTTGCCGGTCAAGGCGTGGTCTCAGAAACTCTGCAGCTCTCGTGCCTGGCGGGCTACACCGTGGGCGGAGCCATTCATGTGATCATCAACAACCAAGTGGGTTTCACAACAGACCCCCGCGACGCCAGATCGGTGCAATACTCCTCGGATGTGGCGAAATCGATCAAAGCTCCTGTGATACTCGTGAACGGCGACGATCCCGAAGCCTGCGTTCGCGCTATGGATATGGCCCTGCGCTTTCGCCAACAATTTAGCGAAGACCTAGTTATCGACTTAATCTGCTACCGGCGCTTTGGTCATAACGAAGGTGATGAGCCGGCCTTTACTCAGCCCGTGATGTACCAAAAAATTCGCAATCACCCGACTCCAATGAAAATCTATCTCGATCAAATCGCAAAAGCAGGAGTGATGTCTTCGAGCGACGGAGAATCTTTCTTCAAGCAAAAGATCGACAACCTCCAAGTGATTTTAGATGAGACGCGAAAGAGTAAGCCCGCGGCCGAACCAAAGGCTTACGGCGGAACTTGGAAAGGTCTCCGGCGAGGACGTCTTGAGGATTTTGATCAGCCCTCAAAGACGCGAACGACTAAGGCGATACTCGATCAAGTGGCCAGAGTGTTGACTACAGTGCCATCTGAAATTCAAGTGCACCCCAAAATAGACAAATTGATTCAAGCGCGCGCCGAAATGGCGAACTCTGGCCACCTCGATTGGGCCATGGGTGAACTCCTGGCCTACGGATCACTTTGCGTAGAGGGCACTCCAGTTCGTGTGTCGGGCCAAGACTGCAAACGCGGCACCTTTACTCATCGGCAAGCGGTCTATTTTGACGTCAATACCAATAAAGAATTTTGCCCTCTTTCGACTCTCAATCCTAAACAAGGCGAGTTTTGCATTTACAACTCACCACTTTCAGAAATGGCCGTCTTGGGATTTGAATATGGAAATTCATTTTCAGATCCAACTTTTCTGACCATTTGGGAGGCTCAGTTTGGCGATTTTGCCAACGGCGCACAAATTATTATTGATCAGTTCTTGAGTTCGGGTGAAGAAAAATGGGCCAGGGGCTCTGGCCTCACCTTGCTCTTGCCCCATGGCTATGAGGGTCAAGGTCCCGAGCATTCGAGTGCGCGCTTAGAGCGCTTTTTGCAACTTTCTGCACAAGGCAATATGCAAGTGTGCAACCTGACAACTCCTGCCAATCTTTTTCATGTGCTTCGCCGCCAGGTCAAAAGGGATTTTCGAAAGCCCCTGGTGATCATGTCGCCAAAATCATTGCTGAGGCATCCAAAAGTGATTTCGAGCTGGTCTGATTTCACAGATCAGGATTTCAGAGAAATTCTCACAGACAACACCTTGGCAAATCCATCGGCCGCCGAGGTGGTCGTGCTCTGCTCAGGAAAACTCTATTACGAACTTTCCGAGGCGCTTGAAAAAAATGGCAGCAAAAAACACATCGCCCTAGTGAGAATTGAACAACTCTACCCGTTTCCGCGCGTGCAACTGGCGCCGATTTTAAGCGGCCTACCTAAGCTTAGAAAAGTGATTTGGGCCCAAGAGGAACCGCGTAATATGGGTGCTTACCTTGTTCTTCGAGACAAAATCGAAGGATTGCTATCTGAAGTCGGCAAACCAAAAGTCACCCTTGGCTATGAGGGGCGAACGGAGCGGGCAAGCCCTGCGGTGGGCTCTCACCATTTACATGTGCAAGAGCAAAACGCGATTATTGAAGCTGTATTGAAAAACTAAGGAGTAAGAACAACGTGAAAACAGATGTGAAAGTACCCGCCGTGGGTGAATCCATTACTGAAGGAACGATTGCCGAGTGGACCAAAAAAGATGGTGAAATGGTCAAGCAAGGTGATGTCATCATGTCTCTTGAAACCGACAAAGCCAGCGTTGAAATCGTCGCCGAAGCCGATGGCGTCTTGAAAACAAAGGCCAAAGCCGGGGACGTTGTAAAAATCGGCAGTGTGATTGGCGAAATTGACTCAGATGCAAAAGCCACCGCGGCCAGTGCGCCTAATCCTGCGGCCAGTGGCAATGGCGCCGCTCAAGCTCCAACTCCACCGCCCAAACCCACGGCTCCGCCGGCGAGCGCAGCCCCCGCGGCGGGCGCCACTTCACGCCCTAGTTTTAGTCTCTCAAAAACTGAAACCATGAGCCCGGCGGTTCGCCGAATTGTTTCTGAAAATAACCTCTCGCCCGAGAGTATCTCGGGTTCGGGCAAAGACGGCCGGCTCACCAAAGGCGACGTATTGAGCGCAAGTGCAGGTCAAACTTCAGTAGTGACTTCAAACTCACCAGCCACTCAACCGAGTCGGCCGACAACCCCTATGAGGGCCCCTGTGACCACCGCCGATGTGGTTCGAGAGCCTATGTCAACGATTCGCCGAAGAATTGCCGAGCGCCTCGTGCAGGCTCAGCAAACTGCGGCCATTTTAACGACGTTCAATGAAATCGACATGACCAATGTGATGGCTCTTCGCAAGCGCTACAAAGAGACTTTTGAAAAGCGTCACGGCATCGGCCTAGGCTTTATGGGGTTTTTCGTTAAAGCGGTCATTGAAGCGCTTAAGGCTTACCCGCGTGTGAATGCTTTTATCGAAGGCAGCGACGTGGTCTTTCACAACTACTGTAACATTGGCGTTGCGGTGGGCACCGAAAAAGGCCTGATGGTTCCTGTTCTCAAGCGGGCCGAACATATGTCACTTGCCGAAGTGGAACTTGGAATTAAAGGTTTTGCGCAAAAAGCTCGAGACGGCAAAATTTCTATTGATGACTTGAGCGGCGGCACATTCACGATCAGTAACGGCGGCGTTTATGGTTCGTTGATGTCGACTCCCATTTTGAATCCTCCACAAAGCGGAATTTTGGGAATGCATAAAATTGAAGAGCGGCCCATGGCGATCGGAGGCCAAGTGGTGATTCGGCCCATGATGTACGTGGCTCTTTCTTACGATCATCGGATCATTGATGGCTCCGAAAGTGTAAGCTTCTTAGTGCGAGTCAAAGAGTGCATTGAAAGATCG
>JBGSQJ010000082.1:0-13877 GCA_041738165.1 Bdellovibrionales bacterium | reverse complement strand
TAGAGGCGCTCGACCCCAAGGGCGATCCCGCCACTTGGCGGCATCCCCTGAGTCAGTTCATCTAGGAAAACCTGATCCACACTCAGATCTAAAGTTCCCAATCGGCCGCGCTCTTTGATATCGCGGTTCCAACGCTCACGTTGTTCAGCCGGGTCGGTCACTTCATCATAGCCATTGGCAATTTCCAGCCCATTCCAATAGAGCTCCATTCTTTGGGCCCAGCCGGCGGCGTTAATTCTGGCCAGTGCGGACTGTGAAGGGGGAAACCCCTCAACCAGCGTCGGACCACATCTTGCCAAGTGAGGTTCGATTTTTTCTATGACCAGGCGATTGAACAATTCGTCAAATGAGTCTGAAGGGTTGGTTTCGATAAAAGTGTTTTGGCAAAGCTCCAACAGTTTCGAGTGAGAAGTCTGAGGCGTCAAATCAAACGACAATACGTCTCGAAACAACTGAGCGAAATCGGTCGATTCCACTTTGGGTGCTTCGCCCCCAAGCCCCCATTTTGGCCAAAGAGACCTAATGAGCTGATCAATGTCCTCTTTCAGCATCGCAAGCCCTGCGAACCCCCGATACCACTCAAGCATATTGAATTCGAGAAGATGAGCCTTAGACACTTCGCCAGCCCGAAAGCAGCGGCGCAGTTCGAAGACATCGGTGTATTGGCGAATCAAACCCCGCTTCAGGTGTATTTCGGGACTGGTCGGAAGAAATTTGCCGCCCGCCGAGACGGGCTGGAGTGTTGGCTCAAGACCCGGGCAGTCCACGAGCGAGGGAGTTTGCAGTTCACAAAACCCTTTTTCAAAGAAGTGTCCCCTAAGGTCATGAACAAACTCACCAAAGCGATGAACATGGGGGCTTGGGGGCGCACAAATTCCCATTTCATCGGGTTTTGACAACTGCTCAATTTCACTTACGTATAGTGCATCACCGTGGATGGCATCGATTTTGGCTCTGGCAAAAAAGCCGCGCTCCACATTCGGCCATCGAACTCCATCGAGGCTTTGCACAGAAATGGCACCTAGGCTGTCCCAAAAAGACCAGCCGGCGCCCACTCGCATAACAGCGCCCCCAAGCCAAAATGGTGGCTGAGGTTGAATTGCCCGATATCTGGCCAATGAATAAGTAGGCTCCATAACTAACGCATTCGGTAACCTTAATTTTTGCGAGAGTCAAAGTCGGCTAAATTCAATCGGTTTCCAGACTTGACACTCAGTCCGGTTGGGCCGCAAATTAGTCCCAATAAAACGGCGGGAGGGCCAAATGAACACTCAAGTAAATTGGCAAAAAGTGCGCAGTGAATTTCAACGCCTAGCGAACGTCGAACAACTCAAAAACGAAGTGGCAAGGTTGAGCCAAGAGGTCAGAAAATTTGATATCAATTCTGTTTTGAGCCCTTCGGCAAAAAGCAAAGTGAAACTCTTTGAAAAGAAATACTCCGAGCTGCTGCGCACGGTTCACCAAACTCAGCGGCAGATGGACCGCGAGCTGGCGCGCTTTGTGCGCGAAGTCTCTTCGCAAAAAACCGAACTCTCAAAGACACTCAAACAACAAAGGAGTCGGCTTGAAAAACTCTCCTCCGACGTTCAAAAGCGATTCGCCAGCCTCTCAAAAAGTGCCACCAAAAGTAAACCCAAGCGGACCCCTAAAAAGTCCAAAGCCAAAAGCACTCGGCGAACAAAAAAATCAACAAGCACCACTTGATTTGCCAATGAGCCAAGAGTTCGCAACTCGCCACTTAGGCGTACGCGCAGATGACCGCCAGGTCATGCTGAGCGCCTTAGGCTTGAAATCGTTTGATGATTTGCTGGCCAAAGCCGTACCTAAGGCGATTCAAAGTGAGCGCGGGTTAGATTTAAATGAAGGTCAAACCGAAATCGAAATGTTTGATCGCATTCGTGAACATGCGAACCAAAATCAAGTTTGGCGCAGCTACATCGGACAAGGCTATTTTGGCACGCGAACTCCGACGGTCATTTTGCGAAACATCCTAGAAAACCCGGCGTGGTACACGGCCTACACTCCCTATCAGGCCGAAATTTCACAAGGACGAATGGAAGCCCTCTTAAATTTTCAAACCATGGTCAGTGAGCTGACGGGTTTACCAATGAGCAACGCCTCTTTGCTCGACGAGGGAACCGCTCTCGCCGAAGCCATGGCTGTGGCGCTAGCTGCAACTAAGAAAAAAACTGCACGCAAAATTTTGGTGAGTGACGGTGTTTGGCCGCAATCTATTGAAGTTCTATGCACAAGAGCCGAACCCCTCGGAATTGAAGTCGTCGTGGCAGATTTGAAAAATGAGGCCGCATCAGATGACTACTTCGCTGTTGTTGATCAATATCCGTCGAAAATGGGCCGAGTCGAAGATTTAACCGACATCCTCGCAAAGTTTAAATCTCAGGGCGCGATGGCGATTGTCTCATCTGATCTTTTGGCACTGACTCTCATTAAGCCGCCGGGTGAAATGGGCGCCGACATCGTTGTGGGCAGCTCGCAAAGATTCGGCGTGCCTGTTGCGTTTGGTGGGCCCCACGCCGCCTTTTTGTCGACTCGAGATGAATACAAGCGAATGATACCCGGGCGAATCATCGGCGTGTCTGTCGATGCACAAGGTGGTAGGGCGCTAAGGCTAGCCTTGCAAACTCGCGAGCAACATATTCGCCGCGAAAAGGCCACAAGCAACATCTGCACAGCTCAAGTTCTATTGGCTGTTATGGCGAGTATGTATGGGGTTTACCATGGCCCTCGTGGTTTAAAGCGCGTCGCTGGGCGAGTGCACGAAATGGCTAAGAGGTTTGGTGAGCGATTAACTTCTGCCGGCCTCAAACTTGTTTCGGATTCTTACTTCGACACCGTCTTTGTCGCAGCGAATGAATCGCAACGAGGTGAAATTCTCGAGCGAGCCGAGCGGCTAAAGATCAATTTGAATCTTCATCAACCCGGAATGCTCGGCGTTTCATTTGATGAAACGCTTCAAGCCAAAGACTTTCAAGACCTGGTCTTTGCCTTTTTAGGCGTTGAAGAGAGCTTCGATAACTTTGAAAGCTCAGGCGAATACTTGTGGCCGAGTGATATGAGCCGCACTTCTCAATTCATGACTCAAGCTGTGTTCAACGATTTTCATTCTGAAACTGAGATGGTTCGCTACATCACTCGACTTCAAGCCAAAGACTTGTCGCTTGTGCACTCGATGATCCCTCTTGGTTCTTGCACCATGAAGCTCAATGCGACCTCTGAGATGATTCCAGTGACCTGGCCCGAGTTCTCGACCATTCACCCCTTTGCGCCTAGCTCTCAAACCAAAGGGTACGCTTCGCTGATTGGTGAGCTTGAAAAATGGCTCGCCGAGATCACAGGATTTGCCGCAGTCAGCGTGCAGCCCAACGCCGGCTCACAAGGCGAATATGCGGGCCTTTTGGTTATTCGCGCCTATCATCAATCGCAAAAACAGGGTCACCGGCATATTTGCCTTATTCCTTCATCTGCGCACGGAACAAATCCAGCCAGCGCCGTAATGGCGGGCTTCAAAGTCGTGGTCGTGGCTTGTGACGAGCGGGGCAATGTCGATTTAAATGATCTCAAAGCCAAGCTCTTTGAACATGGGTCGAACTTAGCCGCTCTGATGTTGACTTATCCTTCGACCCACGGGGTTTTTGAAACCAGCGTGAAAGAGATCTGCTCGCTCGTGCATGAGCACGGCGGACAAGTCTATATGGACGGCGCCAATATGAATGCGCTTGTTGGAATTTGCAGACCTTGCGAACTCGGTGCTGATGTAAGCCATTTGAACTTGCACAAAACTTTTTGTATTCCTCATGGCGGCGGTGGCCCCGGGGTTGGGCCAATCGGCGTGGCTGCACATTTAGCGCCATTTTTGCCCAAACATAGTTTGAATTCTCAAGTTGGCGGAAAACGCGGCATTCAAAGCGTCACCAGTGCGCCCTTTGGTAGCGCCGGCATTTTGCCCATTTCATGGGCCTACATTGCTATGATGGGTAGAGACGGTCTAAAAGACGCCACCTTGCAAGCCATCTTGAGCGCCAACTACATTGCTCAACGTTTAAAGCCTCACTATAACACCTTGTTCACCGGCCAAAATGGTTTTGTGGCCCATGAGTGCATCATTGATGTTCGCCCGTTCAAAGAAACTGCAGGGCTTACCGCAGATGACTTTGCGAAGCGGCTTATGGACTATGGCTTTCATGCGCCCACAATGTCTTGGCCCGTGTCAGGTACACTGATGATCGAACCCACCGAGAGTGAGAGCTTAGCTGAGATTGATCGCTTTATTGAGGCGATGATTCAAATACGCAAAGAGGTCAGCGAGATCGAAGCGGGCAAAGCCGATAAGGCTGACAATGTCTTAAAAAATGCGCCTCATTCGTACACTGAACTTCTGAAAGACAATTGGGAGCATAGTTACTCAAGAGAATCCGCCGCGTTCCCACTACCTTGGGTGCGTGAGCGCAAATTTTGGGTTCCCGTCTCAAGAGTCGACAACGCCTTTGGCGATAAAAATCTGGTGTGCAGCTGCCAGTGAAATAAAGTGAGCGGACCTTAGCGTTTCAGCGAACGTAGGACTTTTAAAATGTCCAAGGTTTCGGCGCGCTTTTTGTAATCTGTGTTCACAAATGAATAGCGAATAGTTCCGCTTTGATCGATCACATAAGTCGCGCTGAGCGGGAGCTCCCATTTGCCGTCGGCATTCACTTTCGAAAGGTCGATTCCGAACTCAAGATAAAGTTCTTGTAAATCCTTGGGCAGCGCATACATCAAACCATACTGGCGAGCGACCTTGCCGCCCGCATCGCTGAGAACATAAAAACTCAGCTCGGCTTTTTGCACCGTCGATAGGCTCGCATCTGGCGATTGAGGTGACACCGCAACGAGCTCGGCACCCTGCTTTTTCATCTCACTCAAATGCTTTTGCAAATCGTGAAGCTGGATATTGCAGTACGGGCACCAGCCGCCTCGATAAAAGGTGAGTACCACAGGCCCCTTTTTGAGAAGAGAACTTAAGCTCGTAGTGCCGCGCTTAACATCTGGAAGTTCAAAAGTCGGAGCCTTGGCCCCCACCGTAAGCGCTTTCTTGGTGATGTCGGAGGCGGCCAATTCTTCGAGCGCTTTTTGCATTATGGCTCTCTTTGCCGCGGGAGTTTTATCTTCTGCGGCTTTGGCCTTCTCTTGCAATTGTGCGGTTAAGGTCTTTGAAGTGGCGCTCGCGCCATCGCTTTTTGCAATGACCACTCGCCCCCCAGTGCCCAAAGTAAATACCACGATCATTGAGTAAAAAACCGATGCTCTCTGGCGCACTGTTATCTCCCTGCTCACTTGAGCAATACATCCATCCACTGCTTTTGTGCCGCTGTGAAGCTCTCTTTTGGCGTCATCAGGCCCGATTTCAAGCCGCCTTCAGAACATTCACAGCCCGCAAGTAAATCGGCTTCGTTGCTCAATATTTGCTTAAGAAGCTTAAACGCCTTGCCATTGTTTTCGCGCATGGTGCGAATCACCTCTTCAATGGTCACGTGCGGGCGTGAAGTGTCCCAGCAATCATAATCAGTCACAAAGCTACAAGGCAAATAGCTCAGCCCAGCTTCTCTCGCCAGCCCATACTCTGGAAAATTGGTCATGCCAATGATATCGGCGTTCAGCTGACGATAAGACAGACTTTCAGAAAGCGTCGAGAAGTTAGGGCCTTCAATACAAACGTAAGTTCCGCCCAAATGGGCTTCTAGCTTTTCAGTTTTGGCCAAGGCGTAGGTTTTTTCGGCCATGCTCTGACAAACAGGATATGCCAGCGACATATGGCCCACAATGCCTTCACCGCAAAATGAATGCTTGCGAAGTCCCTTGGTGCGATCAATGTATTGAGTGGGAATCACCAAATGCCCAGGCGCGAGCTTGGCTTGCAAGCTACCAACGGCAGAAAAACTAATAATCGATTTGGCTCCATGAGCTTTGAGCGCAAAAATATTAGCGCGGTAATTGATTTCAGTTGGCAGCATTTCATGATGTTCACCATGACGAGAGATAAATAGGGCTTGATTGTTCCCCACCTTCACTTTTTTAAAGCCACTCGAAACCATTCCAAATGGAGTTTCGCGCGGAAGCATCTCGACCGTTTCAAAACCGTCAAATTTCTCAAAACCTGATCCACCAATAATTGCAAACATCTCTAGAAACTCCTTTTTACTTTATACTTTATTAATTTTTTATTTCTGTATTGATCAAAGCGCCATTTTTGACGTCGCTCGCATTAAACACTCCACGATCCAACACCCAACCGGTCACAAGTTCGGCCGGAGTCACATCGAACGCAGGATTCCAGACGTCACAATCTGATACCGCCCACTCGACAGAGCCAAATGAGCCGCGCACGCCGCGAACCTCATAAGGTTTACGCTCTTCAACCGGGATATCAGCGCCCGTTTTGCACGCTGGGTCCACGGTGCTTTGCGGAGCGACCACATAAAATGGAATTCCATGGTGTTTGCATAAAACCGCAACACTGTAAGTGCCAATCTTATTGGCAAAATCTCCATTGGCCGCAATGCGATCTGAACCCACCATCACACTGTCGACCTTACCTTTTTGCATCAAAAAGCCGGCCATATTGTCACAAAGAAGTGTGAATGGAATTTTGTTCTTCGCACACTCCCAAGTGGTCAACCGCCCACCTTGCAAAAGCGGCCGAGTCTCGTCGACATAAACATGAATTTTCTTACCATCGCGAGCCGCCTGAATCGCCACTCCCAAAGCCGTTCCAACTCCCACAGTGGCTAGCCCACCTGTGTTGCAATGAGTGAGAATACGATCGCCATCTTTCACTAATCTCGCGCCGCTGCGAGCCATTCCCGCTGCAAGCTCAACATCTTCATCACAAATATCTTCGGCCTCCTGAGTCACAGCTTTGAGCCCGCGCTTTTTCGAAACCTCAAGCAGGCGATCAAGACAATTCATCAAATTCACGGCCGTTGGGCGCGCTTCACGAAGGGCCCAAAGTGCCTTGGTGAATTGCTCTTCAGTGGCTCCTTTTTCAACGTACCAGCCAAGCTGCAGACTTGCGGCCACACCGATAAGAGGCGCACCCCTAACCTTCAACTCATAAATAATCTCGACCATAGATTCGGGAGTCGGCGAGTGTAGCCAAATTTCTTTATGAGGAAGCTGAGTTTGATCTAAAATCCAAATGCCTTTGGCATCCACTTTCAAGCCTGTCGAGACAAAATCCTTCATGTGAGTCAGACCCCTTCGTAATTAGACTTTTCACATTAAAACCTTTCATGCCATATTCGTAGCCTCATGGACAGTCAAAATGTCGATATTGTGGTGATCCGAATGGACCGACTCGGCGACCTCGTTTTGAGTCTGCCGGCCGATGAGCACCCGGCCTTTGCGGGTCAACGCGTGCAGTGGTTTATCACCAAGGGATTGTCGTTTGTGGCTGAGCAGGCCGCGCCCAAGCGAAGAGCAATAGAGTTCTTAAGAGCCTTTTCTCCCCTTGAGTTCAGCCGAATGGTCACCTGGCTAAAAACCCATAAACCCACGACGGCTGTCGTTTTGCACGCCCCTTGGTGGGTCAATATGGCGCTCTTTATTGCTGGCGTGCAACATCGGATCGGCCGTTTGAGCCAATGGCATTCGTATTTGTTTTTGAACGTGGGCGTAAGGCAAAAGCGCTCAAAAAGCACCCAGCACGAGAGTGATTACAATTTTGACCTCATCGAGTTTGGCTTTAATCGACTTGGCGTAAGACGCTATGAGAAGATGGACGAACTCAAAAAGACTTATTTGAAGCTGATCGCCCCGAATCCACAATCCTCGATTGCCTCTCGAGGACTAGAAGAAAAAAAGTATCGCGTCGTTCACCCCGGCATGGGTGGGTCGGCCCTCAACTGGCCAATGAGTTCGTATCGCTCACTCATTGAGCGCTTGGCGCTCGAGCATCCTGTTGTGATCACCGGCACAAAATCGGACTTAAAAATTTTAAAGCCTCTAATGGATATCAAAGGGACACCTAACATCAAATGGCTCGTCGATCAGCTAAAGCCCTATGAACTTCTCGATATGCTCGCGATGGCCAAATCCGTAGTCGCACCTAGCACAGGTGTTCTTCACTTGGCCGCTTCGCTCGGCACTCCGACAATTGGCATTTACTCACCTCGAAGAGTCGAGCATCCCACTCGCTGGGGACCAAGAGGCCCAAATATAGGTGTGGTCTGCCCCAAGGTGGCCGTTCAAGAACTTTTTCGCCCGTCTGTGATGGAGCAAATTCACGTCGATGAGGTCGTTGATCTCGTTCGCCAACTTGAGTCCAAAAAAACATAGGGCGGTTGAACTAGCCCATGCAGCTATCTATCGATCTTGAAAGCTCAATTGAAATCGCGCTATCGAGTCTCGGTCGCTCTCTGAAGAGGCCAAAAGAGTTGGCTGATGATATTCAAAAACTCTCAGATTTTTACATTCAAAGCCCAGGCCGACCAACGCCTTGGGCAGAAGCTTTTGCAGCTCCCGCAACGCTCGCCTATTTTATGCCGCTCAACATTTTGCGCCTTGAGAGAGTTTTACAAGAGGTCAAAAGGTTTATTCCGTTTGAGGAACTTAAAAATGTGGTGGATTTTGGCAGCGGTACGGGCGCGACTCAATTTGCAATTGAAACCTTAAGTTTTGAACTTGAGTCTTTTGTTTGCATTGAACTTGCGAGCACCGCAAAAGCGATTCACCGATCGCTGCATGCCTCTCGCGGGTTTTCAATCGAGCCGAGCTGGCAAGACCCAGCAAAGGTGAATCCTAAACCCAAAACCCTTGGCGTGTTTTCTTATTCTTACCTTGAGATTCAACCCGATTTTAAAAAATTGAAAAACTTCGATCACCTATTGGTCGTTGAACCCTCAACGCAGCTTCAAGCGCGAAAACTCATGCAGGCGCGCAAAGAATTTATTGAGAAGGGATTTTCGGCCCTAGCGCCTTGCACACATCAACAAGATTGCCCCTTGCTCACCCAATCGGCTAAGGACTGGTGCCACACCCGAGTTGGGTTCGATCAGCCCAAATGGTTTTCAGATATTGAAAATCACCTACCTATGCGCAATCAGTCGGTTTCGTTTTCTTATCTGCTACTCAGTCGCACCCTGCGTGCGATCGATCAGCCCAATTCGGGCCGCGTGATTGGCGAGCCACTCGTTGAGCGCGGCAAGACCCGGCAACTTTACTGCCGCGGCTCAAAGCGTGAGTTTCTCTCGTGGCTTCACCGTCACGGCCAGCCCCCCGAACTAGAAAACGGACTTCTTGTGACAGATGTGAATGAGCTCGGCAGTATCGAAGAAAAGGCAACTGAAATCCGCATCAAACTATAGCGCGCGGCACTCGCCAACTTGAACGTCAGAAAATTTGCTGGGCTCAGAGCTAGCATCTCCAATATCAATCACAAGACTGGTCAGAGCACGCCGGCCAAATTTTTTATCTGATGTAAATTCAAAATCGCTCAATTGAATGGTCGATTTATTGCTGATGTGAATGATTTTTGATGGCAGCCAGTCTCCACTTAGATCTTGATAGGTCACATAGAATTGGCCCCTCGACCCGGCGGCGGTTTCAAGTTCAAACTTATCTTTGGTCAATCTTAAGCCGAGTTCATCTCGGCCAATTCGAACCGCCATGGGTTCGTCATGAATCTGCATTCGTTCAACATCGAGGCCGTCAAAAGGTGAGTTTACGAAATGCACTTGGAGCATAATACAAAACACTCCGCGCAGCAGTTCAGCCATGCTCTTAGATATTTCCGACTTGTCGACGGGCAAAAATTCACAGCGGGCCTCGCGGGCCTCCCACTTGTACTCGTACTCCGATTTAGGCTGTTCGCCCTGCATTTCAAAAAGGCGCTTGTAGCGAGCGCGCGCGGGTTCTGTCAGTTGAGATTGAACCCGGCACTCTTGCCCTCGCCATTCGCTAAGACTCGAGAGCTGTTTTTTTCGCAAATCCACGAGGCGCTGATTACGCTCTTGCACGGTCTGACAGGCAGCCAAACTCAAAAAGATCATAACAATGGCAATAGGTTTGAGTTTTTTAAACTTGAAGTTCATTGATTAACTTTCATAAAGCTGACTCTGGTACATGTTGTTATCGCGCAAAAAATCAATCATCCCCTGATAGTTTCCCATTCGGTCCGCCGTCCACGCCGGCGCCACAAGCTCATCCCACCTCGAAGATTGAGCTGAAAGTCTATGCACGTTGATGTCGGGCCGCATGTACTGCAAAAACAAAGCACACCTTTTGAAGTAAACCTCTCGCTCGAGGGGTTCAAAACGTCCCTCGGTGTATTCCACCTCTAACGGCGTGCCTTTTAAAACGTGAAGATGATGAAGCTTCACATTTTCAATGGGCCATTGATTGATTTCTTTTGCCGTTTGTGTCACTTCTTCATTGGTTTCACCGGGCGACCCAAAAATAAAGTGAGCCCCTAAGTTGACCTTAGGCGCACCGTTTCGAATCTTATTTAAAGACTTTAAACTTAAACTCGCACTGTGCCCCCGCCGCATCCACTCTAGGCTTGAATCATTCAAAGACTGAACACCCATCTCGACAGCTATAAATGTTCGCGCGCTGAATTCGCGGCAAAGCTCCACAAATCCATCTGATACACAATCGGGCCGAGTGCCGATGACGGCCCCCACAACGCCTTCGACATCAAGAGCTTGCTCGAGATCAAGAGCCAATCGACGCACACTTTGAAAAGTCGTGGTGTAGGCCTGAAAATAGATCAGAAATTTTTCGGCGTTCCTGGCTTTTTGAACCCTATCTTTGACGGTATGGATTTGCTCAAGCAAAGGTTTACCTAAGTTTTCAGCGTAGGCGGCCGAGCCCCATTGATCGCAAAAGTTGCAAGTTTTCATTCCGCGAAGGCCCTCACGGTTAGGGCAGGTGCCTGCGGTCGCAACTGAAACCTTGTAAACCTTGGCACCGAATCGCTCTTTGTAAAAATGAGAGATGGGGTTATAGGGCTGCTCTAAATTCCACATAGACTCTTCAAATAAGATGAACTAGGTCATTTGACAAGATGAGAAGCTTGCCAAATCACCTAGAGGTCTACATCACTTCTGACGGCTCACCCACGCTCTCGACGAGGCGTGAGGATGGGTACATCGAGAAGATGCACCACTCCGGTGGAGCTTTGAGCGAGAGCCTCTTTCTTTACGGAGAAGCCTTCGATTTGGCGTGCGCTAAGGGTTGGCCTCTTCGAGTTCTATCTGTGGGGCTGGGTTTGGCCTACAACGAATTGATCGCTTTCGCCAAGACACCCGAGAGTCAGCTTAACGAGCTTCATATTCATAGTTTTGAAACAGATGCCGAGCTGAGTGGGGGCTTTGCCAACTGGCTGAATTCTGACACTCCTGAATCTCAGCTCGGGCTTCTTTATGAGGAAGTTCTCGGTTTAGTCGCCTCAGCCCATTCGCTTGAGCCTTCGGAGCTAAAATCTCGGGCGAAAGACGCTTGGCGGGCCGGTCGGTTTAAACTCCATGGCCGCTTTCCTGAAGAGGCACATGGTCTTGAGCCGTTCAACGTCGTATTTTTCGATGCGTTTTCGAGCAAGATGAGCCCCGAACTCTGGCTTGAAACTGCGATGTTCGAGACTTTTTCGAAGCTCTTGGCGCCGAGGTGCGTGCTCACCACCTACGCGGCAACGGGCGCACTCAATCGTGTGCTGAGGCAGCTTCAGTTTGATCTTGTTGATAAACCTGGCTTTCAAGGCAAACGCCAATGCACACTCGCCATTCGCGGTGGGTGACAGCCGGTATGTGTTTGGAATATGGCCCCTAAAATTCATCAAAACCGCTGAGCTGATATCAACTTGGCTAAACTTCTAGGAATTCATGTTTTGTTTTGTCACTCACTAATTCAGTCAACATTGTTGACTGAATTAGTGAGTGCGCCAAAAGAGACCTTCGAAAGTGGTTCGTGAGCACGTGCGATGATTTAAATTTGATTGTTTTAGAACCTGAAACCGATTGAACCAATGATCGTCGGCGCAATGGCCGAGTCGCCCAAGGCCAAGCGGCAGAAATCGTCACGCCGAGGACTTAACCAGCGCTGGGGCCAGCGCGTTTTTGGGCGGCTGCTAAATGCAGCATTCTATGAAGCTCATTGGCGTTTGCGATCGCCTTTGATGGCGAAGTTTTGATAATTTGCACCGCTGCGGCCAAATCTTTGCAATCGTTTTGCTGGGCCCACGCTAAAAGCTTATCGGCGTGAAATACGACCTGAGCCGAATCACATAGAGCGTTGTAGCGGATAATTTCTTCGAGTTCGATTTGAGCGGCGCCTAGATGTGGCATATCTATTCTTTCGTCAAGTTTGCGCTCGGGCTCAAGGGCATGACTCAAAAAAACAGTTGGACCTTTTTGGCTCAGCGAGGCATCTTGGGGCCCTCATGAAATTCATGCGTCTCATATTGATTTCACTGTTGTTTTTCAGCACAGGTGCCTTTGCGGCGCGTGTGGTTTTTATCGAAATTCAAGACTCAAACGGCAATCGTATCGAATTGGAGCCCGGGGCTCGGTTTGCTCACGTCGCAATTCAATACGGCGAGTACTGGCTTCATGCGCACTCCCACAAAGGGGTAGATTTGGTGACGAGTGAGGAACTCGCCGAGTATGGATCAAAATTCACCTACCTCGGTCACCCAAGACTTCAAGATCCAGATCGACATTCCGTTTCTCTTTGGGTCGGCAAACCTTTTGACTTCACCTATTCGTGGTCCAACTCGCTGGCGACTTACTGCACCCGGCTTGTGGCCGAAGTGCTCGGTCTGCCGATTTCGCCAAGACCGATGTCGTTCGTGTCGCCCCTTTGGCAAAAACATTTGCACAGACCCATTGGCGAGCCAGGGTTATCGCCAGATGAACTGTTTGAAGAATTGCTAAATAATTTTGATTTTGAGCTCGAAGCTATAGATTGTGAAGCGAGCTTAACTCAAGAGGCTGCTCAGAGTGCATAAGATTCACGATCATATTTCGAATCATATCGAACACGTCATTTGGGATTGGAACGGCACTCTGCTCAGCGACATTGATCATGCGGTTGAAACGGTGAATCGCTTGCTCGAAGAGCACAACTTGCCCCTGACCAGTTTGGAACGCTACAAAGATGAGTTTGGCTTTCCGGTGCTCGATTACTATGAACGCTTGGGATTTAAGACAACTCAAGCTGAATTTCTTGAGCTTTGCGAAACGTTCAACCGCTACTTTGTCGACGGTCTTGACCGGTGCGCGCTTTGGCCGGGCGCCATTGAAACCTTGACGAAAATACATTCGAGCGGGCGCAAGCAATCGATTTTATCGGCCTCGTACCAAGAATTGCTCGACTGGTCGGTTGAAAAATTTGGTATTCGGCATCTCTTGCATCATGTGGTCGGAGTGGCCGACAAAACCGCATCGTCCAAAGTGAGCCGGGGTCACGAGCTGATCACAAAGGCCATGGTCGACCCCAAAAAAACCTTGCTCATTGGTGACACCGATCACGATCTAGAAGTGGCGACAGCCCTAGGAATCGACGCCATATTGGTGGATCACGGCCATCAAAGTAAAGCGCGCCTCATTGCTGTTCATCACAACGTCGTTAGCGTCATCGACGAAATATAGGCGCTGTCCACGCATTTTTTGGGATCGGCCCAATTTGATAAATAAACTAAATTACTACTTTAATACTAAAGTATGGGTGTTTATGTCCGATAAAACCCGACCTGAGACCCTAAGTTGTACCAACGCTATTGTGAGTCTTTGCGCGTTGTTAAGTCCGCAAATTCATTCGGCGTAAGATTCCCAAGTGAGCTGTGCGGACGATTTTCATTGTAATCAATTCTCCATTCTTCGATAGTC
>JBGSQJ010000379.1:0-2290 GCA_041738165.1 Bdellovibrionales bacterium | reverse complement strand
GCTATCAAAAGAGACTGTGGATATGGCTGTGGATGGAGAAATTGAAAATCATGTGATGACGATAGATGTAAGAGGGTTGCTCATCAAAGAGGTAGAAAAGCTTCCAGATAGACAACGTGAAGCTTTGCAGCTGCGAATTTTTGAAGATTTGAGCTTCAAAGAAATCGCAGACTTGATGGATTGCCCCTACGACACGGCCAAAGCCAACTATCGCCATGCGCTAATGAAACTTAAGAGCCGGCTCGAGGGGAATCAATCGCTTAAGAATTGGACTAGGCAACCGATTTTGTCATTAATGAACGTGGGGTTCACTCAAATGGAGGTAGAAGGTCAATGACTGACGATTTGAAAGAAAACGAGTGGTGGTGGATAGATTATTTAGAAGACGAGTTTGACCCGAGTTTGAACCAAGATCTTGAGAAACTGCTGGGGTGCTCGCAAGAGGACCGCGATGTATTTGAGTCCTTTCGAGCTTTGCGGCAGTGGCTTAGGCGCTCAGACCCCGCAAGCTCTCTTTTGGAATTGAATGAGATAAAAACTGCAGGACCCTCAATGCGCGACAAAGTGATGAATGAGCTCAGCAAAAATGCGAAAGCCGATGGCGAGGTCACTGCGACTTCGACAAGCGCAGCTCTCTAGATCGTTAGAGCGTCTGCGCAGTCTTGCGACTCAGGTTTGGTGAGATATTCCGGAGAGAATTTCTTTCCGGTGATCGCTTCGATATTTTCTGGAAACTTGGTTTTCCAGCCCACTTCAAAGAAATACTCTGTAAAAATACCGGCGAGCCCTGGTTGATTGTACCAAGACCTGCGGCCCGTTTGCTCTTCAAGCTTGTCACTGATGAATTCGCTCATCATACGAGAGGCAATCTCGGCATAGGTGTAGCCGATATTGCGAACGTTGCCGCTGATAAAGTGAGTGGTGGCGACTTGTCGGTAGTGAATCGGGGTGTTTGATTCCAAATGAGGCATCTGGCCCGCCAGCTTGTTCACTTCAGAGTAAACTTCGACGACTCTCTCGAGGTATGTCTTGGCGCCATTTTGCTCATAATCGTAGTCCCAAAGATTCAGGTCATAAAGAGCGGATGTCGCCATGTGCATGACATCGGCTATATTGGACTCATTTTGCTCTTCGATCCAGCTTTCGAGATCTTCAACCGATGGCAGCTGACCTTCAAATGGAGTCAGCAAGCTTAAGAGAACCTCGGGATCAGCCGCAAATCTCTCCATGGTCATAGACGGCACTTCGACATAGCCGTAAGACTCATCTGCCGGAATAAACTTCTTCTTAAGCAGGTGTTCAAGCGCATGGCCACCTTCATGAAAGGCGGTTTCAAGACCCGACATGCTGGAGCCCGAGTACGACTGCAAAATATAAACAAGGCCTTGGCGCCAATCCTCGGCTGGACCTTGTGGCTCTAAGATCGAAAGGTTGGCCGCATCGATCATAAACTTTTTAGGAGAGGGGCTCAGCATTCCCGACATGTAGGCGCCGGTTCGACTCTTGCCTTCACGAATTCCGTCGTCAACGACAATTTGAGAAAGAGTTGAGTCTTCAAATCCGCTCGCGATCAATGTGTTTTGCCAACCCGAAGTGATGGTTTCTTTTGGCAAGTAGTCTTGCACTCTTGAGATTCCCCGTGGGGTTAAGAGCCCGAGGTATTCTTCGCGTAGGTCTTCATAGGCGACGCTAAGGCCCAGCTCCTTGATTCGCATTTCGATAAACTTTCTTCGGATGGGGCACAACGCCTCAATGAGCTTCGTTAAAAACTCGCGTTGGTTTTTCGGCCCACGGTACTGCTCGGTGTAGCCTTGGCCTGATGATTCAAGTTGATAGCTGGCCCAGGTGGGGTGGTTTTTGCTTTTGGCCAAGATCGTTCTTAGGCGGGCATTTTCATTGAGGTTCTCGCCTCTCTTTTTGGCGGCCTCATAACCCACTTTGTGCGAACCACCATTTTCATAGGCCTCGTCGATTTTTTTTGTGGCCGTCAAAAAATCGATCTTCCCAGATTTAAAGTCATTCTGTGCCGCTCGAACAGCCGCGCTGAATTCGGTCAGTCCTGAGGCCGAAGGAGCTGTATTGATCGCCATTTCATATTGGTTTTGAAGTTCAAAGACTTTGCTAAATACAGGCTGAAGCTCTGGGGAAATAGCATCGAATTCTCGCTCAAGCGCCATCTCTCGCGCGTAGTCGGGGAGCTCGCCCGTTAATCCTTCAGCGAGATCGCGCCATTTGTACAAAGACTGGGTCCATGATTCGTCTGACATCAGCTGTGTGTATTCACCAACGA
>JBGSQJ010000371.1:0-2151 GCA_041738165.1 Bdellovibrionales bacterium | reverse complement strand
GCTGGCTTCATTGTCGCCCTCGACCAATTGACTAAGATTTATGTTCACGCCAACTTCGGACTCGGCGAGAGCGTGCCTGTCATTCAAGATATTTTTCACATCACTTACGTCAGAAATCTAGGTGCGGCCTTTGGAGTATTTAGAGACTGGTCTGAGACTTTTAGGACTGCCTTTTTTCTCACAATGCCACCAATTGCTATGATTGTGATCCTCGCGATGTTTCGAAGCGTCGAGAATCAAGATAAAGTTCAAATCTTGTCGCTGACACTGATTTTTGGTGGCGCGCTCGGAAACTACATTGATCGCCTTCGCTTTGGCTATGTGATTGATTTTCTAGATGTGCACTACAAAAACGTGTGGAGCTACCCGGCTTTCAATATTGCCGACTCGGCCATTGTTGTCGGTGTTATTTTGTTGATTCTGCTTATGGCCATTCGCGAACGTGCCGAGCGCAAGGCGAAATCGAAGCCAGCGTGACGTACACACGAGGTCGGTGAGATCGCATGTACCCTGATATTTCACTCTTTAACCTGATTCACATTCCGACGTATTTTTTGGTTGTTTCGATTGCCACAACCATCGGATGCGCTTGGTTTTTAAAACTGGCGCGCCGGCAGGATTTGTCTTTTTTGATGTCCATTGACTTGGCGCTTGTGGTTTTAATTTCGGGTCTGCTTGGCGCGAGGCTATTGCACGTAGCTTTTGAGGAGCCGGCCTATTACAAAGCTCAGCCTTTGCAAATTCTAGCTTTATGGAATGGTGGGTTTGTTTTTTTCGGGGGTTTTATTGGAGCTCTTTTGGCCGGAGCGCTTTACTGCCAAATTCGCCGTGAACCGTTTTGGGTGTGGGCCGATTTGGTCGCCCGGCCTGCGGCGCTCGCCTATGCGATTGGACGCTTGGGTTGTTTTCTAAACGGTTGCTGCTACGGCACCCATTGTGACTTGCCTTGGTCTGTTTATATGCAAGGCGATTTTCGCCACCCTACTCAGCTCTACGCGGCACTTTGGGAATTGATGGTCGTATTGGGCCTCTCTCTTGTAACGGCAATCCCAGGCAAGCGGCTTCATAAACCTGGAGCAATGTTTAACATTTGGTTAGTGGCCCACGCTTTCGGTCGATTGCTAATGGAGACCTTTCGCGCCGACCCTCGCGGCGATTTGATTTTGGGAATGAGCATTTCGACGTGGATCAGTGCCGCCCTTATCTCGTGGGCGGGCTTCAATTTGATTTTTATTTTTAAGCCTCGCGGCGACTAGAGCTTCTTAGATGAGCTTAGCGACTGTAGGAGATTCCTATTCTTCTCTCTGTGGCCCAACCCACCCGTCTTTTTTCAATTATTTCGACATATCGTAAAAAGACGAACCCCCTACCCAATACTCTGAGCACCCCATTTGCAATGTTCTATCAATACTACGGGGAACATGGACAGGTTCAAATAGAGTGGCCGAAAAGGGCCATTTTTGGGTAAATTCGCATGGCGGAGGAGCAAAAATTGTCAGTTTCGGTTTTGAGCAGTTTCAAGGCGACATCGCTGGTCTCAATCGCGCTAATCGCGTTTGGGTTCGGATTCACGGCCAACACAAATGCCGTCAGTTCAGCAAACATGTCTGGGCCGAGTTGCGAATTGAATCTCGGTATCGTCACAGATTCTGTTGAATTCGAATATTTACCGTTTGTCGAATTCAAATATCTACCCGAACATGCCGCTATGAAATTGGGCTATCGATACGTCGCCGCGTTTGTTCGAAACTTGCAACTGCCATTAAGGGAAGATCCTAGGGTCATACACAAAGTGAAAATCGAGTTTTTAGAGATCAACAAATTTAAAGAGTCTGGCCTCGACATAAATAAATATCCACTTCTCCCGGTTAAAACACTCAGGGCTGTTAATGGTGAACCCGGTCTCTTTGAGTTGAGCTACCGTATTACCAATCAACTAGGCCAATCGACAAAAATTCAGTTTTTGATTAAGCTCGATGGCGCCGATAGGCCCGTGCGTCTATTCGGCGTTGGCGGAAGAGAGTATAGCTTTAACAATTACATTTTCGTTCCAAAATACAATTAAAACTTAGATGCACTCGGAGGCACCTATGACATCGAAAAATCAAGTAACTACAGTCGGCCTGATTCTTTGCCTGGTGAGTTTTTTAT
>JBGSQJ010000330.1:0-2057 GCA_041738165.1 Bdellovibrionales bacterium | reverse complement strand
ATTTCAAAAAAATTTAATCAACGCATTGCGCCCCGGTTTCGGAACCTGGCACCTAAAAAACTAAATTCCGTTGTCGTTGTCAAAGTCCGTGCGGCGTGGAAGTCCACCAATAGGTCCTGCGCCTTGCGCCAAGTTGGTAGTTCCAACAGAAGCACTTTGTGCGCCTCCCATTTGAACCTGACCAATTTGATTCTCCACAGCTGGCTTTTCTTCTTTTTCGACAAAACCAATGTGGGGTAGGCACCATACGATCAGCTGGGCACGTGATTTAACACTCATTTTCTTATAAATGTTTGTCAGGTGAAACTTCACTGTCTTTTCAGTTACAAATAATTGATTCGCAACTTCCTTGTTTGACAGTCCTTTAGTCACAAGCTCTGCGACCTCGGCTTCTCTATTTGACAAACCCCGTTGTATTAGGACATCTCTGAGCATCCTTGCTCCCTCCCCTTATTGGTTAATTCGGACTCGACTCTCGCCGTTGGTCACAGGTCAGGCTCCATCCTCACCGCGACCACCTGTATTAAAGTCTACAGATTTTCGAATAGCGTGCAAGAGAGAAAATCAACACACGACTCGACTTTATATTTAACCCTTTTGTCTTGAAACATGAAGTACCCGAGATAACTCACGAACTGTTATGTTACGAGTGCGTCCTTGAGGCGCTGAAGCACGGTATCGACCTCTCCCAAAGGCCTGACGCTAAAGGTGTCTTCGACCTGCTGGCCCCAAGTGTGGGCTCTAGCCCAGCGCAAACTTAAACTTAAATCGTTCAAAGCCGATACAGCAGCGACCAAAAGGCCGTGCTGATCACGCCCTTTGAAACTAAAAATCCACTCATCCGTATCGCTGGCCACTAGAGAAATCGACGTAAACTTAACTTGTCGACGTGGTGTGGGCTTTTGTAATGCACCAGATTTCATAAGCCACTTCGAAACCTGATTGGCCGGCTTTCGAGTGACCACCAAGAACCAATCGTAAACCCCGACACCTTCAATGGTATGAATGAAGGCCACTTGAATCGAAAGTCCCAATCCAAAAAGCGTTTGGACATAGTGAAGTAAAATTCCCGACTCATCGATCTTGCGATGAAAGCGAACCCAAAGGTGACCGTCGCTGGCTTTGAACACACGAGGCGGCAGGTTCGATTTACTTTTGATGACCTTTTCAAGGTCGATGACTAAGCGCTTCGGACTCAAGGCTGCGAGCAAGAGTGGATCCAATTTCACAAGCAGATCTTCAATGCGTTTTCGGTTAGTCTTCTCGGTAAATGCAAGATGACCTTGCAATGTTTTGGCCTCAGGACTTCTAAGATTTTCAACCAGACCAAAGAGAAGGTCTGACTTCCAATCGGTCCATGCCTCGGGATTTGTGGCGCGAATATCAATAGCTGTGAACATCGCAAGCCAAGTGAGCCGTTTACCCAAAACGCCCTTTGCAAAGAGACGATGCCAGGTCATGGGATCTTGTGGATTTTGCCTAAAGGCCGCGCTCGAAAGGATGAGATGATTTTCGACGAGCCAATGAACATCTTTACGCAGCGACTCGCTCCACTTCCATGAGTCGAAATACTCATCGACTAAGCGAGCCCCTTCTTTGGAATGATCGCCCTTTCGCCCTTTGCCCAAATCGTGAAACAGCGCGGTCAATTTAAGAACCCACCAATCGGCAGAGTTGAGCTCCTTTGCCAAGCGCCCCATGCTTCCATAAAAGCGGCGCTTAGCAAGTCTGGCACGCTCGACCTCACGTACCGCCTGAATCAAATGAGCGTCTGCGGTGAAACGATGATAGTGATCGTGCTGCACCAACCCTCTTAGTTTTTCAAAATCGGGAATCAAAACTTCTATCAACCGAGTTCGATAAAGTGCCAATAAATATTCATCGCGGCACTCACCGTGCAGAGCTTGAACCAACAATTTACCCTGACCCACCGAGCTCAGTTTGCCAGTGAAATCGGGCGCACGCCTTCGCACCTCAAACTGCGTGAGCAAATCAGGTTTTTGTCTCAACTTTCGAACGGCAAACGCCAAGCTCTTTAGACCAATTTTAGCATTCAG
>JBGSQJ010000327.1:0-1676 GCA_041738165.1 Bdellovibrionales bacterium | reverse complement strand
CAGTCATAGGGTCAAGAGTCACGGTAGGCCACTCTGTGATTTTGCATGGTGGCCGAATTGGTGATTTGGTGCTCGTCGGTATGGGATCAGTAGTTATGGATTTGGCTGAGGTTCCAGATCATTCGATTATTGCGGCGGGATCTTTAGTCACAGAAGGTGCGAAGTTTCCTGAACGTCATCTTATTTTAGGTCGACCGGCCAAAGCGGTTAGGCCTCTCAACGAAGCCGAATTGGCTTTTTTAGATCAGAGCGCAAAAAATTATATTGAGTATATGAGCTGGTATGGAGGTAAGTCATGAGCGATCCAATTCCACAGGCCTACACATTTGACGATATTTTATTGATTCCGCAGTACTCAGATGTGGTGCCCACAGAAGTTTCGACCGAATCGTTTTTTGCACGCGACATGAAATTAAAGGTGCCGATTCTTTCGGCTGCAATGGACACAGTCACCGAACACAAGATTGCGCAGATCATGGCGCAAATGGGCGGCTTGGGAGTTATTCATAAAAATTTGGATATAGAGGCTCAGGCTTTCGAAGTTGAACGTGTAAAGAAATATGAAAGTGGAATGATACTCGAGCCGATCACGCTGTCTCCGCAACATAAGGTTTCTGAAGCGCTTGAACTAATGCGCAAATATTCAATCTCGGGCGTACCAATCACAATGGATAAAATGCTTGTAGGCATTTTGACCAACAGAGATTTGCGCTTTGAAACCAACACGTCTCAAGCGATAGAAAATGTTATGACCAAAAAAGAAAAATTGGTCACCGCACCGGTTGGGACAACTCTTGAAACAGCAAAATCAATTTTGCAAAAACACCGAATCGAAAAATTGCCGGTGGTGAATGATCGAGGTGAACTCAAGGGCCTGATCACGATCAAAGACATTGAAAAAGCCCAGACCTTCCCTCAGGCCACCAAAGATTCCCATGGTCGACTTTTTGTGGGAGCAGCGCTAGGCGTAGACTCTACGAGCCGCGTACGAGCCGAGGCCCTTGTGGCGGCTGGGGTAGATCTTCTGTGCGTCGACACCGCTCATGGGCACTCTAAAAATGTGATTGAGATGGTGCGCTGGGCTTCACAAAAATTCAAAGACGTGCTGATCGTGGCGGGCAATGTGGTCACGGGTGAGGCTACGCTTCAACTGATCGATGCGGGGGCTGATGTTGTTAAAGTGGGGGTCGGGCCGGGTAGCATTTGCACGACGCGAATTGTATCGGGCGTGGGAATGCCGCAGCTTTCGGCCGTAATGGAGTGTTCGAAAGCGGCCAAGAGCCAGGGCCGAACCATTATCGCCGATGGTGGCATCAAATTTTCAGGAGACATGGCCAAGGCTCTCGCACTTGGAGCTAATGCCGTGATGGTCGGAAACTTACTAGCGGGCGCGGACGAGAGCCCAGGTGAGACGATCTTGTATCAAGGCCGAACTTACAAACTTTATCGTGGAATGGGTTCACTTGGCGCGATGACTCAAGGTTCGAAAGATCGCTATGGACAAATGAACGTGTCGGATCACGACAAATTGGTTCCTGAAGGGATCGAAGGCCGAGTTCCTTATAGGGGTTCGGCTCGGGCGATCTTGCATCAGTTGGTTGGAGGATTGAGAAGCGGAATGGGCTATGTGGGCGCAAGAGACATTCAGGACCTGCAAAAAAAGGCGCGCTTTGTTC
>JBGSQJ010000325.1:0-1903 GCA_041738165.1 Bdellovibrionales bacterium | reverse complement strand
TTAAAAACAACCGCTCGCTCTCAGGGCGATGATTATGTCATTTCAGGCTCGAAAATGTGGATCACAAATGGCCTACAGGCTGACTTTATCTGTCTGCTCGCCAATACCTCAGATGGAGCCCCTCACAAAAACAAATCTTTGATTTTAGTTCCTCTCGGTCTTGCTGGGATATCTAAATCCACGCCTTTTGATAAAATTGGTATGCGAGCGTCTGACACAGTCCAGGTGTTCTTTGACAATGTCAAAGTGCCGAAACGTTTTCGCATCGGCGACGAAAATCGTGGCTTTCAAGTGCAAATGGAACAATTCACAGACGAGCGCCTTTACGCCGCCGCCTCTTCGCTTAAACGTCTTGAAGGCTGCGTTCGCATGACGGCAGATTACTGCGGCGAACGCGAGGCTTTTGGTCAAACCTTACTTAGTAACCAGGCCATTCAGTTTCGCCTTGCCGAACTTCAAACAGAAATTGAAGCCCTAAGAGCACTCACCTACCGCGCCTGTGACCTTCATATTCAGGGCCAAGATGCCAGTTTGATGGCGGCCATGGCCAAGCTAAAAGCCGGGCGCCTTTCAAGAACCGTGAGCGATGCGTGCTTGCAGTATTGGGGCGGAATGGGATTTATGAATGAAAACCCCATCGCGAGATCGTTTTTAGATGGAAGAGTTCTCTCAATCGGCGCCGGCGCCGATGAAGTCATGCTCTCCATCATTGCAAAACAAATGAAGTTTACACCAAAGGTCTTAAGGTGAGCCCTATACGGCGCCTTCTTATATTCAATCGCGGCGAGATCGCAGTTCGCATCATTCGAACGGCTAAAAAAATGGGCATTTTCACTGTAGCGGCTTACGCCCCTGATGAACCGCTCTCGCTAGCAACTGAGATTGCTGATCTGTCTGTACGTATAGACTCAGAGATGAAGCAAGCCTACATGGACATAGACGCCGCCATAAATTTAGCGAAGCGTCACGCGGCCGATGCCATTCACCCCGGCTATGGCTATCTTTCAGAAAACGCCGAATTCGCAATGAGATTGCGAGAGCAAAAAATAGGCTTTATCGGACCTAGTCCCGAAGTTTTGTCATTATTTGGCGACAAAGGCCGCGCCAAAGACCTGGCTAAAAACCTAGGCCTCCCGCTCCTACCCGGATTTGAACTTACCGAACCCTTTGAATCTGAATCTCAAAAGCGCGATCTTCGATTGCAAGCGACCAAGTCGGTCGGTTTTCCGCTCATGGTGAAGGCGTCAGGCGGCGGAGGTGGCCGCGGCATTCGGAGAGTAGAGAGCGAAGCGGGTCTAATTGAGGCCTGTGCTACAGTTTCAAAAGAGGCGCAAATCGCATTTGGCTCAAGTGGTCTCATTGTTGAAAGAGCTATCGACGAGGCCAGGCATATTGAAGTCCAAGTCATTGCCGATACTCAAGGCCGTGCCATGAGCATTGGCACGCGGGAGTGCTCGGTGCAAAGGCGCAGACAAAAAATTATTGAAGAAGCCCCGGCTGAACTTCCAGAAAAATTATCTCAAGTGCTGTCTGGCCAAGCCCAAACGCTGATTCTCAAAAGCGGGCTAACCGGCCTTGCGACGGTTGAATTTTTGCTCGATACAAATGATCAGCACTATTTTTTGGAGGTCAACCCAAGACTTCAGGTTGAACACACGGTCACCGAAGCCATCACGGGGCTGGATCTTGTTGAGTGGCAAATTCGCCTCGCCTCAGGTGAAAGCTTAACTGAGTTCTCACCGCCTCAAAACCTTGGCTACGCTATAGAGTGTCGCCTCAATGCCGAAAACCCCGAACAAGGTTTTTTGCCAAGCACGGGATTTGTTCGTCATTTTAGTTTTCCTCAAGATGACGCCCAAATTCGAGTCGACCATGGTTTGGTAAAAGGGTTTTCGGTACAACC
>JBGSQJ010000258.1:0-5257 GCA_041738165.1 Bdellovibrionales bacterium | reverse complement strand
GTGCCCTCGCGCATGAACGAGCCAACTATGAATACAACAGAAAAAAAAGACACGAACCTTCTTGGACTGACAAAGGCCGACTATGTGGGCGCCAAGAGCACGCTTTGCATAGGCTGCGGCCATGACAGCATCACCAATCACATTGTTACCGCGTTTTACCAATCCAGTGTGAAGCCGCACGATGTGACTAAACTTTCAGGGATTGGTTGTTCGAGCAAAACTCCGGCGTATTTTATTTCACAAGCGCATGGCTTCAACTCGGTTCATGGGCGCATGGCTCCGCTTGCGACCGGCGTTCACCTGACCAATCCTGGGCAAAAATTAGTTGGCGTCTCGGGTGACGGCGACACCGCGAGCATTGGGATGGGCAGTTTCGTGCACCTGCTCCGCCGAAATGTGCCGATTATTTATTTGGTCGAAAATAACGGCGTTTACGGCCTCACCAAAGGTCAGTTCTCAGCAACTGCCGATGAGGGTTCAAAGGCTAAATCTGGGCAGCTCAACACCTATCAGGGCATTGATCTTTGTGCGATGGCCATTGAGCTCGGTTGCACGTTTGTCGCGCGCTCTTTTTCTGGAGACGCCAAGCAAATGGTCGCGCTATTGGATCTGGCGATTCGCCATAAGGGAACTGCGTTTATCGATGTGATTTCACCTTGCGTGACTTTTGCCAATCATCCCGGCTCAACCAGAAGCTTTGACGCTGTTAAAAATCACAAGGTGATGCTGCAAGAGCTCGGGTTTATTCAGCCACAAGAAGAAATCGAAGTGAACTACGATGAGGGTGAAACTCAACAAGTCGAACTTCACGATGGCAGCAAATTGGTTCTACGAAAGCTCATGAGCGCCGACCACGACATCAGCTCTAAGCGTTTGGCGCTCGATCGCCTACACGACTCGCAAGATAAAGACGAGTTTCTCACCGGATTGTTTTATTGGGATAAAAACTCTGTGCCGCTGGCAGATCACATGAACTTAGTTGATCGGCCATTGGCCAAAGTGGGCACCGAGTGTCGCCCGCCTAAAGAGGCTTTGAACTCAATAATGGATCGCTATTACTAGTTTTTCACGGTCCCGTAGCTCAGCTGGATAGAGCAACTGCCTTCTAAGCAGTAGGTCGCACGTTCGAGTCGTGCCGGGATCGCCATTCAAATCAATAGGTTAAGATAGAATGGATCTTCTCTCAACCAACGAATCTGAGGCATAGGTTACAAATAGGTTACACTTTTTTGTGGACTCACTGATTTTCGAAATTTAACGATATGCGTAAATGATTATGAGTCGGATTGGGGCAAATTTTCCCCAACTGTCAGGACATTTCGCAAAGACATATTTGTTAGATCTCTCGGGCGAGTTTAAGCTCTCCGTTTACTAAGCAAGTGGAAAATGGATGCCAAGAGTAAGTCTCCGAACTTCAATAATGCACGACCAACTTAGGCGAAACCGGCCTAATAATATCTCTGGGTGGAAATACATTTCTATCGAACCAAAGGGCACGCGCGCAAAAAAAATTCTACAAAGAGATAATGCAACCTTTTTGTTTAAAGAACCCAATGACGATTTTGAAATTGTCACAGAAGTTTTCAACTCAATCTTGGCTAACGAACTTGAGATCAACCACGTTCAATACTTTCCGGCCAAATACCAAGATAAGTATGGAGTGGTTTGCAGAAGGTTTCTAAAGGATTCGCCTCAAGTTGAGGAACTGGTGGAGTTGAAAGAGATCCTCTATCGACACTCTCAAGGATTGCAAAAGTACTCTTTGGCAGAATTCGATAAGATGAAAGGCCGTGACAAAGAGGCTGTCGCAGAACAATCGATTGATAACCTGTATATGGTACTCGAAGAAGAAGGGGGAGAGGCTATCTTGCGAGATTTTTTCAAAATGATTGGTTTTGACGCTCTTATTGGGCATACAGACCGACATTGGGAAAACTACGGAATTTGGCTTGGCTACACTAAAAGGAAACGTCTGTTTCTTCGATTTGCACCAATATATGACACTGTAAGTTCATTCTTGGCAGGCACACCTGACTCACAAGTTGAGAAACACTTAACGGCACACTTGAAAAAACCAGACTGGTACAGACCAAAACGTGATGATAACTGCAAAATTAAGGTGCCTGGGAACGCCAAGTGCAACCACTTCGACCTGATGGAATATATTGCAAATTCTGACCAATTGTCGGTATATATGGACGAGTTGTTCTGGACTTTCGAACGGTTCGACAGAAAAGTAGCCGCCGAGATACTAAAAAGGTTTTTCCCAGATCTGTCCAATATCCGCAAAAGTTCGATTATCGAAATCCTAGTTCAACGTCATAAGATTGGCGCAGCTATTAGAGACAGGATGTAATATCATGAAAGAAATGAAATGGTCTTTTTGGAGAAAAAATTTCGATGATGGCGAAGCCAAGATCGAGGATGCCTCTAATCCTTTGCTAAAGATTTCGGTTGGAGGCAAGCCCGTTGCCAGCTTGTACCATGATGGAAATGACTTTTGTCTGACTTACAACGAATACTTCTTTGACACCGGGCTGCCACCATTTAACCCTGAGGATTTCGCAGATAAAAGTGAAATTGAAACAGACAAGGTCTACAGAAGTAAAAAGTTGTGGTTTGTTTTTGCGGAACGACTAGGCGCATTGGATCGACGCGATTATGCGACTGAAATGAAAAAGCTTGGTTTAAACAAAAATTCAGACCCGCTGATTCTCTTGGGCAAGTTAAGTTCAATTAGTATTTCGAAACCGTGGAACCTGGAACTAGTCAGAAAGGCTCCTTAAACCTCTCAACTCCAAATTTAGGCACCCTAACAAATGCCAAACTAGACATCAAGTCCGGGGCCCGGACCATTCGGAAGGTTGGCACGAACTCGCTTTACTTAGTTTCGCCATACCTGCCGATTGAAGCGCCAATCCAATTTGAGAGTGTATTCTCAATGTCTTCTGGATTCACCCATGTTCGATAGTTCAATTGCAGAACGTCAAAATGCAGAGCCAACTCGCTACCCTTCGGCGCACTTAGCTGTTCCCTCTCAACCAAATGAAAAACGTTCTGCCCTAAGCCTCTAGCGAATCCAGATTCAAAGTACACCCCCCGGTTGTTATAAGTCAGTTCAGCGACAGTGAAAGCAGCCTTTTTTATATCCGAAATGATCTGATCAGTGATCCATCCGGTCGTGCCTTGATCAACTAGGTCGGCAATATAGCCTTGGGACTTGCATGCGTTTTTAATCGCGGTGAGGGTATTTTCTCTTTCGCCTTCTCGATTTGGCCACTTGAACGCCATGGCCACGAACACCCGTTTGGATTTTACTCCAAGGTTTCGCTTTCTGAGTTCGTCCCAGCCAGGCAGTGTCATTTGATACTGAGTCTCACCCAGCTTAAATTTGGGGCTCTGAGAGTTTGATTCTGGGGGTTTAATATATTTGTTGAGATGATCTCGGATAATCTGCAGTTCTTTGTCTAGATTGGCAATTCTAGCCCAATACACATCGTCTTCATCTATTGTAAATGGCGCAAATGCAGACTTTGTCGAAAGCTTGTCGGCAATTGATTCAAGCAACAAGTACGGTTTTTCTGAGTGGTCCACCTGCAAGTGAAAGAAGTGCTCATACACGCACACTTTGCGATCATTCTGTGTGACATCGTCGAAGTGTTTAGCCTCTGCCTCTAACACCCAGATAGGAATTAGATTTTGCCTTTTCAACTCAACATTTTGTCTCAAACAATTTGCTAGCCCTTGAGAACCATAGGGGTGTTCATTACCATCCCGGTTGATTTTCTCAACAAGCTTGTGAGAAGCGAAGTATTCGATTCTCTTTTTGTCGTCGCGCCTAAACGACTGGTAGCCTTGGTTCACGACCGGCTCAAGAGTGCCAATTCTATTTTTTACAAAAATACACTCATCTTGATGGCCATCAATCAAAACATCAGAAGCAGACACTTTCACAACCTTTCGCCCTTCGCTATCATCAACTCACCCAGTCTTATCCACTTTGCGTGAAGCCCTTTCGCCAACTTCAAACGAGCGAGTGCCCTTGTATATGCCGACGTTCCACTGATAGCGGATCTGACAATGACTTGAATCCAAAAAGCGTTTTTCTCGTTTGAACACGCCTAAGTTGAGCACCGACACGTTCTCATTTTTAATAGCCTTGAGCGGCGGGCTTTTGCCAGTGAAGATAAGGCCAAGAACAAAAAATAAAAATGTGACTGGCAGAGCTTGCGCAAGGCCGACCAATACGACCTCACTCCAATCTGTATCACGTGGCCTAAACTCCAACTCAATTGGCTTGGTCTTCTCGCCTAGAATCATCCCTTTGATGGATTCCATCGCTTGGGCCGTGGCAATGATTTTGTCAAAAGCATGACCGGCCGGTTCGCGCTTAGTCAGACCACTTGGGCCAGGCAACGCGGCCTCTGTACTCTTCATTTCTTCTGTAATTACTTGAGTCTTAAGAAATTCAGGCGTGCCATTTTTCATTAAATAGCCAACGCCTAGTGCGTAGATGAATAAAAAAATTCCAAATATTTTCACGCCCATATGCCTACGCATCGGCACTATATGTATTTTGATTTATAGACCTTTGTCGCCATCCTGATCAATTCAATCACTCTAGGGCAGACCGCCGCTAAACTCTGTTGGATCTCACGCCAACGAATCACAGCCATGCTCAGACTGTTAGTCGAGATATAACGGCCAATTCCACTTCGATTGTCTCCATTCTTGCGCCGCGCATCACAATGCGGCTTAGACACTTAGACACCTTTGTGTGGTGCGAATGGCGCATTGGGCGTCACTCAAAACTACTCAAAAGGGGTTCCACTATGCGCCTAAATCCAGACTTATCCAGACGCATCAACTTTCATCTGCTTCACGCCATAAAGACGTGGGGCATGCGAAGCCCAATGGCATCTGCCAATTGGATACCAGTTCATTGTTCGAAACCGACAAGTCATGTGATAGAACATCGCCGATGGAATTTTCGAAGCACTATACACAGTACGAATACGCGATAAGCGGTGAAGAAATTGAAACGCGCCATGGTCATATTTTAATTGACCACGGCTTCCCAGAACATGAAAGATTTTGGCAAGCGTTCGTTGTGCCATTCGACCTGAGACCCTAAGTTGTACCAACGCTATTGTGAGTCTTTGCGCGTTGTTAAGTCCGCAAATTCATTCGGCGTAAGATTCCCAAGTGAGCTGTGCGGACGATTTTCATTGTAATCAATTCTCCATTCTTCGATAGT
>JBGSQJ010000256.1:0-2738 GCA_041738165.1 Bdellovibrionales bacterium | reverse complement strand
GCCAGCACTCCACTATTAGAGCTCGCGCTGGTCGTATTTATCGGTAGAATTTTGAAATTTTCTATTATGGCCTACATTGGCTCGCATGCTCCAAGACTTCTAAAGAAAATGTGGGGGCTCGGCGGCGAATTAAAGGATGCTGGTGTTACTCTGAAATAGACACTAGGTCAATTCGGTTGGACAGGGGGAGTGAAATGCCTAAAAATACGGTTTGTCTTTGGTTTGACAAAGACGCAGAAGCGGCTGCCCGCTTTTACGCGGAGATTTTTGCAGATAGTAAAGTGATCGCCGTTAGGCGCGCGCCGTCTGATTACCCGTCGGGTAAAGAAGGCGATGTATTGACGGTCGAGTTTACGGTCGCTGGAATCCCATGCATAGGACTTAATGGCGGCCCGATTTTCAAACACAACCGTCGAAAACGGCGGAGCAGAGAGTGCCTGCGGCTGGTGCAAGGACAAATGGGGCATTTCTTGGCAGATCACGCCTCGGGTGTTGACAGAGGCTCTGGCGGCAGGTGGCAAAGAGGCCAAGCGTGCGTTTGAGGCGATGTTGCAAATGAAAAAGATCGACGTGGCGGCCATTGAAGCCGCACGGCGAGGGCAGTAGAGTCAGACCTCTATTGGTGAGAAAGGATTTAGGTTATAAAAATGAATGTTGAACAAAATCACAATCAAATTCAGGCGCCTGATAGTCAGCGTTTAAACAAACTCATTGAAGAGGTTCGAGGTACCTATGAGGACAACGGAGACCCGGGCCATGATTTTGCGCATATATGCCGGGTCATCGATTCTTGTCGCAGAATAGGCCGTACTGTTGGCGCAAATTTAGAGACCCTTTTGCCGGCGGCGGTTCTTCATGATGTGGTCAACGTTCCCAAAAATCACCCAGATCGGATTTTGGCCAGCGAGCAAGCTGCTGGCGAAGCTTCAAGAATTCTGATGCGAGCTGGATATTCAGCGGCCGAGATTGAAAAGATCCAGATTGTCATTTTGGAACATAGCTATTCTCTGGGCAAGAAGCCATCAAGCGTTGAATCCGCGGTTATGCAAGACGCCGATAGGTTAGACGCAATAGGTGCGATCGGCTTAATGAGAACAGTTAGCTGTGGATGCCGCATGGGTGCCAAATATTATTCTCTTGAAGAGCCATTTGCGCATACTCGCGCTTTAGATGATAAGAAGTTCACCATTGATCATCTGTATGTAAAGCTCTTTAAGCTGGGAGACCAGTTTAACACTGAAGAGGCGCGCCGAGAGGGTTTGAAGCGAATCACGTTTATGAAAGAATTTGTATCTCAATTGCAAAGTGAGATTTGTGCGGGTTCACCGACATGAAAAAATACTTAGCTATCTACACCGGGTCTAAGTCCGCCGAAAAAATGAAAAAGTGGCAGGCCATGTCTGATGACGAGCGAAATAAAAAAATCAAAGACGGCATGACGGCGTGGACGAATTGGGTTGAGAAAAACAAAGTGTCTATAATTGATAATGGCGGGCCTCTGGGTAAGACCAAGCAAATTGACGCCAGCGGCATCTCAGATATCAAAAACTTGATGACCGGTTTCACGCTAGTAGAAGCTGAATCACATGAGGCCGCCGCCAAGTTATTTGTGGACCATCCGCACTTTTTGATCTTTCCAGGCGACGCAATTGAGATTATGGAGTGCCTGCCCCTACCTCAGATGTAGGCTTGTATTTTTAATTGGCAGACAATATAAGAATTCAAACGCTCGGAGATAAAATGAACATCAATCATATTCACCTTGGCACTAAAGATCTAAAGAAGTCAGTCGAATTTTATTCGAGTCTTTTTGGATTTAAGAAGAAGTTTGATCATGACCCGGGTATTTTTCTAGACAATGAAGCTGGATTTTTGATTGCGATCGACCCAGTTGATAAGATCCCTGAGTTTCCAAGTTGGTTTCATATTGGATTTTGTTTGGACTCAGAGGCCGAAGTGCACAAGGTTTATGATCAAGTGAAAGCCAATGGCGCAAAGATCGCTCGGGATATGATGGCCGAAAAAGGACAATTCGCCTCATTTTTCATATTGGATCCGGATGGCTACAAGATCGAAGTGAGCTGGCACGGCGAATGAACGTCGAATTGAATAAAAAAAATGCCAAGGCATTTTACGATTTGATGTTCAATCAGTGCCAACCACGAGAGGCGATTAATTTATACGTGGGCGACCAGTACATTCAACATAACCCTGAGGTCGCCGACGGCAAAGAGGCCTTTGTTGAGTACTTCGAGAGAATGGCCAAAGAGTACCCCGGCAAAAAAGTTGAATTTAAAAGGGTAATTGGCGATGGTAACCATGTCGTTTTGCATTGTCATCAACACTGGCCTGAAGACAAAGACTATGCTGGAATCGATATTTTTCGCTTTGATGATGATGGCAAAATCATTGAGCATTGGGATGTCTTGCAGGTGATTCCTGCGCATTCGAAAAACGACAATTCAATGTTTTAGGATTATTCGGCTTGCGCTGAAGATTTGAGAGCGGTTGTTTGCTCACATTTAAGAGAGACTTGGGCCTACATAGTCGCTCTCTATACAGCTCAATTACCTATCGAAAAAAATGGATCTAAATATGTCGACCTGAGACCCTAAGTTGTACCAACGCTATTGTGAGTCTTTGCGCGTTGTTAAGTCCGCAAATTCATTCGGCGTAAGATTCCCAAGTGAGCTGTGCGGACGATTTTCATTGTAATCAATTCTCCATTCTTCGATAGT
>JBGSQJ010000254.1:0-8306 GCA_041738165.1 Bdellovibrionales bacterium | reverse complement strand
ACTATCGAAGAATGGAGAATTGATTACAATGAAAATCGTCCGCACAGCTCACTTGGGAATCTTACGCCGAATGAATTTGCGGACTTAACAACGCGCAAAGACTCACAATAGCGTTGGTACAACTTAGGGTCTCAGGTCGACTCAAAGAAGCGTCTTCAGCGACAATTCGAGTTTTAGAGACTCCTGGAATTAAGGGTGAGGAGTTGGAGGACGAAAACAGCATCATTGCCAGTCAAGCAAAGGAAGTCTGTAAGATAGAGGGCGCGAGCGTGCTGCAAGGGTTATTGAATGGCGGTTCGATAAACCTTTCTGGCTGCGCACTTCCAAGTAACTTAAAAAATGTGATCGTTCAAATCACGAACCAAAGTGGCCAAAGTCTAACCGATGGAACTGACGGCGGAACGGCCGTCAATGCCCTCTCTCGTGAAATATCTCATCCAGATAGAGGTGATGAAAAACACACAGCAGCTGGCTCAGTAAAAGTAGCACTTCATGTGTTGCTGATAAAAAATCTTGACCAACTACTGGGCGAAGAAAACGGAAAACAAACGCTACCTGAAGGCTGTGACGCCTTCAACGGCTCACCGCTCGTCTTAGATATGCGCGGCGCCGATCAAATAAGTGAACCTATTCATCTGTCGGCACCACAAAACGGTGTATTCTTTGACATTCTGGGAGCCAACGCCAGACCAAGAGCTCATGCTTTGAAAAAAATCAGCTGGATGCGTGACCCCTTGGTTATGCCGATCGTTCTGCCAAACAAAAATGGCCAGGTTTTAGGTATCGACGAGCTCTTCGGTGACAACACCGCTGGTCCTGATGGCAAATTTGCTGACAACGGCTTTCACGCCTTAGCTAAATACGACGGTCTAAGTCTATCTGGAAGAAGAGCCGCCAAACCAAATGGTGTGATCAACGAGCAAGATGAAGTGTTTGCTCAGCTCCGCTTGTTTTACGACAAGAACTCAAATGGTGTGGCCGAAGACGGTGAACTTATCACTTTGCGACGAGCAGGCATTGAGCTCATCGACTTGGACTACGATCGCTCATACTACTCTCGAGACGCTTACGGCAACGAAATCAAATTCAAGTCAGTCGCAAGAACACGTAATGGTGTCTTGAGACCGATCTTTGATATCTGGTTCGCCGTCTACAAAAAACTGCAAGTCGAGCAGTAGTCACCAGGTCTGCAAAAAGGTACACGGTTAAATTTCCGATATGCGGTGCATATCGGAAATTTAACCGTGTACCTTTTTGGGGTCTAGCCGCCAGAGGCTTTCCAGTCGACATATTTGAAGTAGTACTGCTTCTCGAATTTCAAATAAGACTCAACGCGAACCTTAGAGCCAAGCAATTTTCTTAGCTTCTCCATAGAGCCCGCCTCAACCTTACGCATTTGATCGATTCCTTTGTCTACGAAGTCGGGATGAATCGCTTGTCGCTTTTCGATCAAAGCTTTGATCAGCGCCGACGAGATCGCCATGGCCCCGATGGCCTTGGCTTCGTCTACACGCCACGTCTTCAAAAGATAAGGAGCAAGCCTACGCAGGTAGCGCCGTTGAAATTCATCACTTAAGTAACGATCCGTATAGCCCTTTTGGTACAATACGTTGTCAACGTAGGTGCCGCGATACTCAAGCGTTTGTACGGGGTCGAACTTTCTGATTTCAAGATCTGCCTTCTTAACAGCAGCGGCGGCCGCCACTTTGCGGTCCATCGGCGAGGTCGAAGCGACGGCTCGATTGAGGTTGGACTCTTCTTTGACCGACCAACCCAATGCTCCGCCAATAACCACACCCACCAACGCACTCGCGAGCACCAAGCGTTTGACAGAACCCGTCTTAGAGTCAGCCTTTGCATCATTGGCCTGAGCGTCTATCATCACCCCAATTTCGCCGTCGAACCATCGGCTCAAACGGTCACGAAGATCGGCGTAATTGAGATTGATCGATTCCCCGCCTTGTTTGACAAATGTTTCAGTCATCAACGCCATCTCGCGCGCCATTCGCTCTCGGCGTTCGCGAAGACGAGATATCATTTTTTGCTCAAGGCCCCGAATGCGAAGGGTCGTCTCTTGCTCAAGCTTTTCACGGTGCTGCTCTTCTGCCGTCGCCAGTCTCACCTTTTCAGCGTCGAGCTTCTCACGCAGCCTCAAGGTGCTCGTGGCCAACTCTTGTTGCATCCTTTCAAACTTACTTTCAGTCTCACGATTTTGAAGATCGAGCTTTTGCCTTTGACCGTCGAGAAACTTGACCTGCTCTTTGAGCTCATTGGCGCGCGCAGCCTCTGATGACGCCTGCTTCTTAAGACTTTCAATATCCGCGCGAGACTGTTCGGATTCCACTCGGCGCGCTTCGATCTTTTGGCCCATTTCAGACATCAACGATTGCTCGAAGGCTCGTTTTTCAATGAGAACCTTGAGATCTTCTCGCGCATGCTGAAGCTCTTTTTCGACGCCCGACATTTCTTTGCTAAAGGTCTTTTTGATTTCACTGAGTTCGTCGTCAAGCACGGCACGCCGGCGAGCTTCTTCTTGCTCAAGCTCTTCGTCGAACCTCGCCAGTCGCTCTTTGAGTGTGGCCCGTGAATGTTCTAACAATTGCTGTTCTTTTTCGCGGAGAATGCGATCCGCCTCGCTCAAACTCTTCTCTTTCAATTCGCGAGCCGTGAGCTGGGCTTGATCCAAAAGACCCTCGCACTCAGACTGTGTCTTAGCCCGTAGCTCAGAGATAAACCCTTCAGCCTGAGCCCGAATTTCAGATGATTTCAATCTGGCACGGCTCAATAATTGGTGACCTTCGGCTTGAGCCTCGTGAACGACCACATTGGCGTCTCGATAGGCCGCATTCAATTTATCATGGTAGGTTTGCTCGGTCTGAGCCTGTAAGGCCATGGCCTTTCGGTAGATCTCTTGAACCCTTTGCTCAGCTTCAACCTCAGACTCTTCGATTATCCGAGCCGCTTCGACCCTAGCGGCTTGCATCAAATCATCCGAAGGACTCGCATCTTCTTCGTTCACAGTGGGAGTCACCTGCAATTGCAAATCACCTTTAGCCAGTTGAATTCGATCTTCGCTTGAGACGCGAAATGGAGTGTGCGACTGAAGCCGCTTGCCATTTATAAAAGTGCCGTTAGAGGATCCCAGGTCTTCAATCCAAACTTCACCCTGCTTGAGATTGACGCTCATATGTTTGGGGTTCAGGGCCTCGTCATGGATGGACACCTGACAATCACCAGATTTGCCAACATCCAACTGATTGCCTTCGATCCAGCGAGTGGCCGAGCCAGCCTTCGTGGTGATTGTGAAATAAAATCCGTTGCGATCGCCGTGCACCTATTTCTCCTATCGGCTTAGGATGCCATGCCGGTTTCGGCAAGCACCGAGTCCTCTGCAAGCGCTTCTGTTGGATCTTTGTGCTCGTTGAAGTCGCCACCTAACTCTGGGTAAACATTGTTGTCGCTTCTGTACCATAGCAAATCGAGCGAGGTCTCGAATCGGTCCACCATCATCGAAAAGGTTCGATCCGGGTTAAACAAGACATTCAGAACGTGCATGCTCAGCGAGAGAATAATGCCCACAATCGATGCTTTCATGGCAAACGCGATCTCTTGAAGAAATCGATCCATAATGTTTCGAGTGTTGTCGAGGTCTTGAAGGTTCATTCCGCCTAGCTCGCTAAGCCCCCCAGCGATACCAATGAAAGTTCCCAAGATCCCAGCGATCACAAAGAGACCGGGCAATATAGTCACAAGCTCATTCACTGTGACAATGGGGAAAATTCCAAAAACGCGGTTGAAACAGGGGTTTTGCTGAAAGGTGGCTCGTGTGATTTGAAACAACTTGGGAGTGTCATTTGTCCATTTTAAGAATTTGAGCTGGTTCAAAATGTCTTTGACCAACCACGCGCAACCTGGCTTCACCAAAAAAACGCGATCGCTCAATGACATAACCGAGTCGCCACGCCGACGCTTCAAACGATCACGAATCGCGAAAGTTTCATAAAATGTTTTTTCGAGCATGCGCTTTGACAGCACGTAAAAGGAAGTGTTCGGGTTCATCTGACCCGGTTTCTCGTTCGCGATAAACTTGGCTACGCGTCTCTCAAATGCCCGAGCAAACCAATCATGGCGCTTAACCGTATACCAAACCACAAGACGGGAAAATGCCCCGACGACAAATACCCCCAGCATGAGGTACGGCAAGCCAAGCACAAAATATTCGGCCACCATTTTAGTAGACATCATTCCTCCTATTGCTATTTGCCATCCATGCTAAATCTTACGATCACTCGTTGAGCCCTCTTACAATCGTTGCTTTTGCAAAACTCAGATGCCGAGGCCGGAGCGCGGCGAGGCACGCTCATGACTTCCAAAAAAGAACGGCCTGAAACCTTCATCAGCGCCATCAGATCTCTTTGATGTTCAAACGCGACTTTTTGATTTTCTAGAAGATGGCTGAAGATGGAATTGGCTCTCTGGTAGCTCAAATCCATATTGTATTTGAGAGCCTCTTTGTCTTCTTGCGATTGGCTCCGAGGATCCACAAATCGACCTCGATACGTGGGCGAGGCGAACCCAACGATTTCAACTGCCGAGATTTTATCTGCGATTTTTTTGTTGCCAAATAGCGATTTTGAATAAACGGGCATGGCTCGCTCTATGATTTTTTTCATTTCAAGATTCAGCTTGGCCGAATCGCTTTCAAAGTAATGGTTACCAAAATCGAGCACAACTTCGCCGGTTTCCATATTTATATCTGCGTTTATGCCCGCGGCTTTGAAGCCTTTTTGAATCTCTTTGGCGATCTCCTTACGAGCATCAATTTCTTCTTTGGCTTTAGCCAAAGCCCCCTGAAGGCCCGCGATTTTGCCATCTAGTTGGCGCTGCTGATCGGCCATTTTTTGCCTAAAGGCTTTTTCTTTAGCTGCTCGTTGAGCCGCGTTCATACGGCCCCTATTGAGTTGCTCTTCAAAAGCCGCCCTTTGCAGAGCAATAGATTTGGCATGATGCGCTTGAAGTGAACCAATACGCGAAGAAAGTTGGGCGGCCTCGCCCTTGGCGCTTTGTAGTTGTTGGCCTAGGTTGGCGACCTGACCTTTAGTGCTCTGAAGCTCACTCCCCAGTTCAGCCACTTGACCTTTAGTTTTATGAAGCTTTTGAGCGGTGGCGCTTAGCTCTTGATTGGTGCTTGCTAACTCCTGACTCGTGCTTTGCAGCTGGCTGTCTAGATTGTCGATCTTAGATTGATATTCAGTGTTTTGTGCTTGAAGAGAATCTATTTCTTTTCGAGCGCCTAATCTCACTTTTTTGAGTTGAGCTTGATATTGGGCCTTAGTTAACTGATTGGCCCGAAAGGCCTTAAGCAATGATTTTTGCGTGCGATCTCTTTCGGCAACGGTTTTTGCGATTTCTTGCTCGTTCTCTTTGATCCGCTGTTCATTTTCTGCAATGTTTTGATTCAAGTTTTTAATATCTGTTTTTTGATTCACGATCGTCTTATCTTGATCGCCTATCAACTCATTGCGATTTATAATTTTAGTTTTCGCAACCTTGTTCGCATTCAAAACATTTCTAACCATTTGCTGATATTTATTTAGGGCTTTGGCTTTGTTTTGATTTTCTAGCGCTTCAAGCACAAGACGATCTTTTTCGGACTTCGCGTCCTCTTGCAAGAGTGTCAGCTTGTCCATGAGCTCTTGATACTCATCGATTTCGTCTTCAGATGCTTGATTTTGCATGTAATCCTGTTTAACAGATTCATACATCTTGAGTTGCTGCTTCAGCTCTTCGACTTGAAGTGACATTTTTTGATTTTCAATCTGCGCTTTAATGGCGTCAGTGCCTGTACGCAGACTCGAAACCACGTAAAGGAGCAAGAAGATCGTACTAAGCCCTAAGAATAGGTCCGAATACGAGGTCCAAAAGCTGTCCGAATTGTGAGAACCACCAGACTTTTTGTAATCTAATGACATCCTAGTCACCCCACGAGAAACTTATCGACCAGACCTGGTCCGACTAAAATCCAGGGATAAACGTCAAACTTTTAAGCGACGTGAGATTGTTTCATTTTGAGATTAAGCCCATATGAACCACTTTGAGCCAAATTCAGCATAGACATCCCTCATGCAGATTGCTATCCCTTGCAGTGATGAAGACTTTTTGGCTCCTTTTGACAATGACTCTCATGGTTCCAAGTTTGGCAGTGGGCATGGGCGCATCGTCAAAGACTACTGTGCCCGTTCTTATCAATGGCCAGCTGAGATGCGCGATTGTTTTGCATGGCCTCGGCCGAACCTCATACTCGATGAATAAAGTTGCCAGGTCTCTTAGGTCTAAACGGTTTCTCGTCATCAACGAATCTTACCCTTCAACAAAATACAGTTTGAATGAACTCAGTGATGTCGTCCCAGGCAAAATGGACAAGTGCCGAGCTAGAGGCGCGACCGCCCTGTACTTCGTGACCCACTCACTCGGAGCGATTTTGGTAAGACAGCACTTTCAAGATCATTTTGAGCCCGATGTGAACGCTGTGGTGATGCTGGCGCCGCCCAATCACGGCTCGCCGGTTGTTGATGCCTTTAGAGAGCGCTGGTGGTTCAAATGGTTTACCGGTCTTCCTGGTCAAGAAATGGGGACGGGGCCCGATGATTTCCCGCCCAGATTAAAACCCATGGGCCTTCCGCTTGGGATCATTGCAGGAGATCGATCGAGTGACCCATGGTTTTCGTACCTCTTCGATGAGCCCAATGACGGTAAGCTGACTGTCGAAAGCACCAAGCTTCCCGAGATGTGGGATCACTTGGTCGTCGACGAAGGCCACACTTTTATGATGAATTCAAACGAAGTCATCCACCAAATCTTATACTTTTTTGACAATCTGAAATTTGAAAGATAATTTTCAAAATCTCTTTGAATAGCAAATACGTTTGTCTGGCGTACTCAGTGGCCCAAATAGGCGGCTTGGATTTCAGGATTCTCGAGCAAATCTTGACCACGTCCTGTTAGGCGAATCTCACCGGTCTCGAGAACGTACGCGCGGTGGCTGACTTTTAGGGCCCAATGGGCGTTTTGCTCGACGAGCAAAATCGTCATTCCCTCGGAGTTCATTTTCTGAATAATTTCAAAAATCTGGGCGACAATTCTTGGTGCAAGGCCAAGTGACGGCTCATCAAGAATCAATAACTTAGGTTTAGCCAAAATGGCTCGACTCATTGAGAGCATCTGCTGTTCGCCGCCTGACAGCGTTCCTGCGACGGCCGTAAAGCGCTCTTTCAGTCTGGGAAACAGACCGAAACAATAATCTAAATCGGTCTCATATTCGCTCATGTCTTTGCGGCAAAAGGCCCCAAGCCGCAAATTCTCTTGCACAGAAAGATTTAAAAAGATTCCGCGCCCCTCGGGCGACTGAACCAAACCCAAATTCACCAATGAATGAGCTGAAATTTTAGAGGTCTCATGGCCTAAGAAAACCACTTTGCCTGAAAAAGGCAAAATTCCAGATAGCGCTTGAAGGGTGGTGGTTTTACCGGCGCCGTTAGCTCCAATCAACGACACCACTTCTTTTGCCGCCACTGAAAATGAAATGCCCTTAACAGCTTCGATCGCGCCGTAACAGACCTTTAGATTTTTCACGCTCAGGACTTCTGAGTTCACGCGGAGTCCTCAACACCCAGGTAGGCCTCAATCACTTTAGGTTGATTGCGTACAAATGCACCATCTCCATCGGCAATCAGTTCACCGTGATCCAAAACTAAAATGCGCTCACATATGTCCATAACCAATTTCATATCGTGCTCAATCAGTAAAACCGTAAGCCCAAACTCTTTTCGAATTTTACCAATAAGACTTGTGAGACCTGCCGTTTCGGCGTGATTCATGCCGGCAGCCGGTTCATCTAAAAGTAACAGTTTAGGGCGAGCCGCCAAGGCACGCAAAATCTCGACCTTTCTTTGCACCCCATAGGGCAACGCTCCTGCGGGCTGATCTTTGATGTGCTCGAGGCCAAAAAATTTTAGAAGCTCAATCACATCTTTTGCGGCCCTCGCCTCAGCATCACTGAATTTTTTAAATTGAAAGAAAGCTGAACTGAGCGAGTATTCACAAGTCTTGTGCCTAGAAACCAAAATATTCTCGACCACACTCATATTTGCAAACAGGCGAATATTTTGAAAAGTGCGGGCGATCCCCTCAAGTGAAATCACGTGAGGAGACTTGCCCGATAGGCTCTCACCCTGCCAGGTGATCGCTCCACTCGTGGGCTTGTAAATGCCTGAGATCAAATTGAAGACTGTGGTCTTTCCTGCTCC
>JBGSQJ010000252.1:0-3647 GCA_041738165.1 Bdellovibrionales bacterium | reverse complement strand
ACTATCGAAGAATGGAGAATTGATTACAATGAAAATCGTCCGCACAGCTCACTTGGGAATCTTACGCCGAATGAATTTGCGGACTTAACAACGCGCAAAGACTCACAATAGCGTTGGTACAACTTAGGGTCTCAGGTCGATATCCCTAGCTTTCTGCTAGCCTCACCAAACTATGGCGCTAAAACGCACTCTCGGCTTAACGATGCTTACGTTTTACGGAACCGGGATGATCCTCGGCGCAGGTATTTATTCGATCATTGGGCAAGCGGCAGGTATAGCGGGCGAAGGTGTGTGGCAAGGATTTGCCCTTGCAGCGACTGCGGCGCTACTAACGGCGCTCTCTTATGCCGAACTCGCCACCATGTATCCCAAAGCGGGGGCCGAGTATTTCTATCTGCGAAATGCGTTTTCGCGGCATCGATGGTTGGCAGCAACAACCGGAATTATGATGGCATTCGCCGGATGCGCTTCGGCGGCGACCGTGGCTTTGGCATTCGCCAGCTACTTGCAGCACTTTGTCATTGCGCCTCACTTCATTGTCGCGGGCGCATTACTACTCTTCTTCACTGGGATAAATCTAATCGGAATCCGGGAGTCGAGCTGGATCAACGCGATTTTTACTGTGATCGAGGCCCTAGGGTTGATTCTTTTTATCTGGCTCGGTTGGCAAAGTCCGACTTTCGGTGCAGCACTTTCAGCGACGCCAACTCTTGCAACAGTTTCTAGCGCGGCCCTAATCATTTTTGCGTATTTCGGTTTCGAGAACATCGTGAACCTCTCAGAGGAAACAAGAGATCCAGAGAAAACAATCCCTCGCGCGATTCTGTTGAGCCTTTTAATTTCTACGATACTTTACATTTTAGTAAGCCTGGCCGCTGTCGCATTGATGTCGCCCGATCAACTTGGGTTGACGGAATCAGCACTCACCGATGCCGCCATGACGGGCTCGCCGGGAATCGCGGGTGTACTTGGCGGAATCGCACTTTTCTCTACCGCAAACACCGCCCTTATTGCGCTTATAACCACGAGTCGGATTATTTATGGGATATCCAAGGACAAATCGTTGCCTTCGATCCTATCCAAAACTCATTCGGTCCGTCAGACTCCGTGGGTAGCCGCGCTCCTGGCACTGGTCGTGTCACTGAGTCTTCTTCCGCTCGGAAAAGTGGAAACGGTGGCAAGAGTCTCCGCATTCGCCACGATGATTGCGTTCATTGCGGTCAACGGGGCGCTCGTTGCGTTAAGAATTAGCACTCCTAAGAAATTGCGGCCGTTCAAAGTGCCGTTCGCAATTGGCTCTTGGCCAATTCTCCCGATTCTCGGGATTATTGCATGCGTAATTTTTCTCTTTCAATTCGAATCGAAGATATTCATTTTAGGACTTTCAGCGATTGCGGTCTCGTCTGGAGTATACTTTTTATTCGGTCGCCAATCAGGAGACTAATCGTCGTCTTTTTCTCCACTCGAATCAGATTTCTCTCCACTTGTGAGATTCAGTTCGCGGCTTTCACGTAAGCACCATTTACCAACTTTGATTGTGGCGGCTTCTCACCAGGTCGCACTTCGACCGTTTCACCACTTTTGACATCGACATAGTAGTCGACATCCTTCGGTCCCAGAAAGCTGAAGCTCTTTTCAAAAAGTTGCTTGTGCTGAAGCTCGGAATCAGAAGCAAATTTGAAAGAATCTTTAGCTTCTCTAAGGCCGTCTTTTTCGGCTTGAACCCCAAAGGCTGCATACATTGCAGTTTCATCCTTCTTCTCGTCCTTTGCCGCGCTCTCCAAATTTTCTTTCGTCGAAGCCACTTTGACTGGATTTAACGAAAAGGCTTTTGTCTTGCCACCAAGACCCTCGATTGCGGCCGCATGATTGCGAGAGTGCATAAGCTCTGAAAACGCGACTGAACGAAATAATTTCGCCACTATCGGATAGCCTTCTTTTTCTGCCTGATCAGCAAATTTATTGTACTTGTTGTAGAGGTTAGCCTCTACCAAATGAGCTTTTTCTAGATTTGCAATGGTTTCTAGTGGCTTTGCGTGGAGAATTGGCGCAATCAAAATGGCGGCCAAAATAAATCCAACTTTAAAAGGGTGCCCGACCAGAGTGTTCATAAATTTCTCGCCGTTTCGATAATTCAAAATGTCTCGATCAACTCACCGACGATTCCTCGTACCGAATCAATCGTGAGCCTGCCGAGATTCTACATTATAGCAACGCATGTGCCATTGTAAGTGAACCGTGGATTCATGGCCTAATACGACATGCTTGAATGGGCGCGGTCCAATGAGACAAAAGGTCTCGCGACCCCCAAAATGAAGTGGGACAATCTTGCCCAAGCGTGAATGCACAAACTGAGGATAAGGCAAATAATAGGGGTTTTCCGTCCATGACCCAAGTATTGGCGGCCCGTTTGACCCGCCCCCACTCACACGTGAGTCGCCCTTTGCAATTTCAATGATACGCTCTCGAAGTTGCGAACGCTCGTTTTCAGAAAACATTTGTTATGCCTATTGGTGAAAAGTTCGAATTCCGTATGAGTTACTCGAAAACACTGTATCTAACTATTTGAATCAATTGAAGTCAAAATTGGCGGAATGGCCGCTCACCTTTTTCCGACATACGGACGAATCTCAATTCTATGCTTAACTCCTTTTGTCTAGTGTCTTGGCGCAAGTTTCATTGCAACCAAGCCACCAAACAAAAGGAGAACGTATGAAAACGTTTAGAACGCTTGAACTAGCCATTCAGTTCAATGACCTCGCCGAAAATGTCAGAGTCACAGGCCATCTTAGAGATCAACTTGTCAGAGCATCGAGCTCGATCGCCCTCAACTTATCCGAAGGCAACGCCAAGCCATCTGTAAAAGAAAAGAAGAGGTTTTATCAAATAGCCTACGCTTCACTCAAAGAGTGCCAAACGATTTTTCGGCTTCTAAAGCTTAATGACCCCAAGATCGAGACTACCGCCGATCATCTTGGAGCGAGTCTTTATAAACTGATGAAATCAGAAATTTCGACGATTCGGAATTCTGAATACAGTTAGCAGTATTCAGGATTCTGTATTTTTAATGGCGGGGCAAGGACAACACATCCCATGGAGTTTCCTCCTCTGCCTACGCCGTTGATATTCTTGAATTTTATTACCGCCCCCACTACAAAGACAAGGTTTTCCTCCACCAAAAGTACGTGGTGGAAGGGCTCTCCACGAAGCAAATTTCAAAGCTGATAGTTTCCTCCAAGGAGGCCGTTCGGGCCAACCTGCTGCGCTTCGGCATACCGCTTCGAGAACATGGAAAACCACATGGGCGGCCAAGCCAGCCACGCTATGGGCAAAAGCTTGTAAAGGGGAAGGCAGAGACCCACATGACCGAGCTGCGTGTAGTCCGCGCCGCTCAGGAAATGCGAGCCCAGGGTATGAGTTTGCGTCAGATCGCACGATTTCTTACGGGTGTCGGAGTCCCAACAAAGTGCCGAGGGAAGAAATGGCACCCGGAAATGGTGAAGCGAATTTTGCCGGAACATAAACTGGGCGGAGAATACCCCGCCCACGTTCAGGTTACTTCAACTGGTCGGCATAGGCCTTGCCGAGTGCAGCGTTGGACGCCTGCGCACCCGCCCAGAAAGGAACGGCAATGGCTGCAAATTCCT
>JBGSQJ010000251.1:0-2353 GCA_041738165.1 Bdellovibrionales bacterium | reverse complement strand
ACTATCGAAGAATGGAGAATTGATTACAATGAAAATCGTCCGCACAGCTCACTTGGGAATCTTACGCCGAATGAATTTGCGGACTTAACAACGCGCAAAGACTCACAATAGCGTTGGTACAACTTAGGGTCTCAGGTCGCTTGAGCCCGCTTCAGCCAGATGGATGAAGACGAGCGAGGCCAGTGGAATTATCGAAGATCTGAAGTCCAGTTACAAAGTGGCGGCCGATGGCACATCGGTTCAAGAAGTCGACTATCAATACTTAATCAAAACCAATGATGCCATCGAAAATGTGAGTCACTTTAAGATTGAGTACAACAAAGCCACCGACGAAGTTGAAATCCTCGAGGCCGAAACGATCAATGGCAATCAGCGCAGCAAGGTTGAACCGTCTGGAATTGAAGATCGCGACAAGGGCGAATCGCGGGACTATGACCCGATTCGCGTGCGATCGGTCGTGTTTCCGCAAGTGAGAGTGGGGTCGCAAATTCGGCTGCGGTACCGAGTTAAGGTTTCAAAACCGATGATAAAAGAGAGGTGGTCGACAAATCTGAGTATTTTGCCGGCAGAGCCCGTCAAAAAATTTAAACTCACCATTGAGTCTGAATTGCCCCTTTATTACGACCTCAAAGATCCAAGTGGCCTTTTGCGTGTGGTTAAGAAAAATTCTAAAAAAATAGTGGTCACCAATCGCAAGTGGTTTCCGGGCTGGGTACACGCAGAAAAAGATCCGTATTTTCATCCGGCCCATGCGACTGACCTTTGGATTTCGACAGAAAAAGATTGGCGAAAGTTTTTATCGCCGATCGATTTGGGGTTTAAAGAGGTCTTGGCAAAATCTAGTGGCCCTGAGCTGAAGCGTTTCCTTCCTAAAATTAAAAAATCAAATCAAAATGAAAGGGCCACAGCACTTGAGCTGCTCGATCTTGTGGCCAAAGAGTATCGCTACTTTGGCGATTGGCGGCGCCATGACGGTGGCTACAAGCCGCGAGAGCTCGCCGAGGTGATCCATTCGAAATATGGAGATTGCAAAGATCTATCGACAATGGTTGTGGCTTGGTTAAGACAGCTAGGGATTGAAGCTCACGTCGCCCTCATTTACCGAGGTGAAAATCCCTATGGCCAAATTCCGGATTACAAATTGCCCGCACTCAATCATTTTAATCACGCCATCGTTTATGCCAAACTTGATGGCTCAGATTTTTGGCTGGATCCCACCAATTCGGTTGTCTCGCTTGATGCGTATGCCGATATTGCGGGGCGACCCGCATGGATCATGAGTGATCAGCCTCATTTTGGCCGAGTGCCCGAGGCCAAGCCCGAGCAGTACCGAGAAACCGCAAACTATCTCTACGACATCCGAAACCGTGATGAAGTGAAGGTCAAAGTGAAGAGCGATTTTTACGATTTGGGTGCCTTTGAAGTTCGCTCTGAGCTCATGACTCAGTCTGTGTCGGATGTGCTGTCGCAAACGCTCGAATATTTTTCAGAAAATGTGGATGTGCAATCGCATAAATTTTTACGAACACCCAAACCTCTTCGATGGCTTCAAGACGCCACCTTTGAGTTCGAATATAAAACGGGGCGGCTCACTTACTCGGCGGGCGAAGGGGAGTTTTTTATATTGCCAGCTGGGATGATCAGCGGCGCACTTTTAGAAACCCATGATCGAGAGAGTGATTTGCGCTTGTACAATCGCCCTTTTGATTTTGAAAGTGAGCGTGTGATTAGAGGAGCGAAGCTGGCCTCGAAGCCGCCAAAAGATTGTTTGATCGAGTCCAAGTGGATGAAGCTTTCGCGGCAGGTGTCACGAGACCCGCATGGAGTCAAGGTGAAGCAGCGAATGATATTAGTTCAACCCTTCATTCGCCAGTCAGAGCACCAAAGCCAAGAATTTAAAAGCTTCGTTTCAGAGGCCAAGCGGTGTTTTTATCGCAGCGGTTTATTGATCAGCTCTGGAAGTTGAGCTATCTTTTTAGGCTATGGATTCACTCAATTTGGTCGAGCTGGGCGCAAAACTTGGTATGTACTTCGTGCCGTTCTTGTTTGCCCTTTGTTTTCACGAATTTGCGCACGGTATGGTGGCCAAGTGGCGCGGTGATCGCACCGCCGAAGACATGGGCCGACTTTCTCTTAACCCCTTTGTTCATGCTGATCCGATAGGCACTTGGCTGCTTCCGATTTTGGCGATTGCGTTTAGTAGTCCATTCTTTTTTGGCTGGGCCAAACCTGTGCCCGTCGATATGCGCAACTTCAAGAATCCTCGCACGGGCATGGCTCTTGTGGCTGCGGCGGGCCCCCTCTCCAACATTATCCTCGCCACCCTCATGGTGGCTGTCATCTCAATGCTCTC
>JBGSQJ010000250.1:0-1819 GCA_041738165.1 Bdellovibrionales bacterium | reverse complement strand
CAAAAAAACTAAAAACAAAGCCACCGATGGCGGCACAAACAGCAAGCACACAGGTGGCTACAACGCAGGCCCGCTTGGCGGCTCTCTTGCGCTTCTCTGGCAAATCCATAGAGGTCATCGCGATGTAGGGGCCCACAGCGCTAAGTGGGTTCACAATGGTGAAAATCGCGGGAAACGCCACGAGAAAGAAACTAAAGACACTCAAAAAATGGATATTTTGTGACAGCATGAATGATCCACCTAAATCATGGACACGAGCGAAAATCAATTTTAACTTTGGTTTCGGATGAAACGACGATTTTTAGAACGGATCGAAAAATTGATGGGGTCAGACCTCAAATCGCAAGATTTGAAGTTTGTTCAAGAAGACCTTGCGCTCGCCGAGATTGAGCGACTTAAGACATTGTCAAAAATCGATTCGATGACTCTGAATGTGGGCGGAGTTTCTTTAGTTCAGGATCACGTATGTGAGACGCTCGAAAATTTAGGCTTCACTTTAGAAAAAACAAAAGGCGAAGCGCGTTTTGCTGAGTTGGTGGTGGCTGAACGACCAGGGCGATCAAGTCATTTTATCACGCTGGTTACTCATGCCGACACCGTGCTACCGAACTTCAAGGCATTCGAATGGGATGTAGCTAAGGCGAAGGCTTCAGGTTCAGGTGTGATTGACAACAAGGGCGGGGTGGTTGTGGGCTTAAGCGCGCTGGAGCGCTTTTTAACTCATCATCCAGATACAGAGTATGGTCTTCGCTTTATTTGCTCACCAAATGAAGAGATGGGTTCAATCGGATTCACCCAGCATATAAGCACGTACGGGGCCAGTACCGTGGTCGCATTTGGGTTGGAGCCTGCGCTTTACACCGGATCGATCATACATCAACGCCGAGGCAATAGGTGGTACGATATTGATATAGTGGGGCGCGAGGCTCACGCTGGCCGAAGCTACGGTGATCATGGCAATGCAGCTCATGATCTTGCCGAAAAAACCGTCGAGCTTGCAAGGCTTACTAATTACCGAAAAAATCTTAGCGTTTCAGTGGGGCACATAGAGGGCGGCAAGGATCGCCACAATATTGTTTGTGGAGCCGCACGGGCAAAGCTCGATGTGCGCTTTCCTTCATTTGAGGCGAGAGAGAGTTTGCATCGAAAAATTGAAAAGATTTTGCTGCGCACCTCGGATCCTTCGCTTTGCGGGAGAATTCCCACAACGACGAAGTATCAAATCGTCGATGATTGCCCTCCGTTCACATTGACTCGAAGATCAAAGCGACTGGCCAGAACTTTTGCCGCTCTCATCAGTCAACTTGAGGGGCGAAAAGTCTACTCGCAATCTGCCGGCGGAGCGGGCGATGTTAACTACCTGGCCACAGACAAAAACTTTGTGCTAGATGGCCTGGGACCGGTTGGGGGCGACATGCACACCGACAATGAGTTTGTTTGGACCGACACCTTAAAAACTAGATCCCAATCACTCGCCGGTTTTTTATATTATCTGCAGACTGCCAAGTTAGAGAAGTTCAAATGATTCAAGATGACTTTTACTCCGTGGTGCGCAGGCGAAGAAGTGTGCGGCAGTACACCGATAACCCTGTGCCGGATGCGGTCATAGTGCGCGCACTCGAAGCTGCGCTTTTGGCGCCGAACTCTTCGAATCTTCAACCGTGGGAATTTTATTGGTTCCGACCTGAGACCCTAAGTTGTACCAACGCTATTGTGAGTCTTTGCGCGTTGTTAAGTCCGCAAATTCATTCGGCGTAAGATTCCCAAGTGAGCTGTGCGGACGATTTTCATTGTAATCAATTCTCCATTCTTCGATAGT
>JBGSQJ010000337.1:0-4611 GCA_041738165.1 Bdellovibrionales bacterium | reverse complement strand
TTGCCAGTTTTGGTTTCTAAAAAAATGACCGATCAAATCCGAGCGCAGTTGCCTGAGCTTCCTTTAGCGAGAGCTGAGCGATTTCAAAATGATTTGGGATTACCAACATATGATGCATTGGTATTAACCGCCGAGAAGGCTTTAGCGGACTACTATGAGGAGGTCGCGACTCTTTGTAAGGCGCCAAAGTCAGCGTCTAACTGGGTGATGGTTGAGCTTTTGCGCCAACTTAACGAGGATGCGATTGATGTAGCTCAGTCGCCGATTTCAGCTAAAGATTTGGCCGATTTGGTTTCGATGATCGAGAGCAAAGAGATATCCGGAAAAATGGCTAAGGATGTTTTCGCGGAGATGTGGAAATCTAAAAGTTCTCCCCGCAAGATTGTTGAGTCCAAAGGAATGAGCCAAATCACAGACCCCGCGGCCATTGAAGTTATTATTGATCAAGTTATGAACGCCAATGCTCAAGCCGTGGCCGACTTTAGAGGCGGCAAAGACAAGCTCTTTGGCTTTTTCGTAGGTCAAGTCATGAAGGCCTCAAAGGGCCAAGCGAATCCGGAATTGGTGAACCAGCTACTGAAAACGAAGCTCAAAGGCTAGCCTCTATGAGAGTGGCTGCGCTCGACATGGGATCCAATACAACTTTGTTGCTCATTGCAGATGTCGATAAAAACGGCCAAGTTCTTAAGGTTCTCCACGATGAAGCCCAGGTAACTCGCATGGGCCAGGGCGTTCATCAAAATCGAGTTTTAGCTCCCGACGCTTTGATGCGGCTTGAGAGCTGTTTGAAAGACTACTCTCAAACAATTCAAAAGTATCATGTGGACTCGGTGCGAGCCGTTGCTACAAGTGCAGCTCGAGACGTTAAAAATCGTGATTCTCTTTTTGAGCTGGGCAAGAAGTACGGGATTGCTATTGAAGTGGTTAGCGGCGACGTCGAGGCCAAGTTGACTTACTCTGGGGCGCTCAGTGATCGCCAAGACACCTCGGGTATTTTGGTGATTGACGTGGGCGGGGGTTCGACTGAAATCATTGCGAGCCATAATGATGTCATTTCGGGCTACAGTGTCGATGTGGGCAGCGTTCGCTTGACCGAACTTCTTTTGCCGGAGCACCCCGTGAGCAGAAAAAATCTCGAAGAGCTGGATCGGTATGTAAAAAATGAATTTGCAAAGGCTCCGCTTCCCAGAGGTCCGTTCAAAGAAGTGGTGGCGGTTGCGGGAACTCCTACGACTCTGGCGGCATTAGAGCAACGGTGTGAATTTTCGACAGAGCGTATTCATGGCTTTAAACTCACAGGGGCCATGCTCGAAGGCTGGCTTTCACGGTTGGCAAAACTCTCTATTGCCGATCGCGAAGCTCTACCGGGTATGGAACCCAAGCGCGCCGATGTATTGGTTGCGGGAACCGCGATTTTGAAGTTGGCCTTGGAGTACTCGAAATTAAATGAAATGACCGTCTCGACACGGGGGGTGCGTTTCGGTATCGCGGCGCAATCCAAATGGCCCAATTAGCATTCGCAATTTGGATATTGGTCACTCACTTTGTCGTTCATGCGCGAGATTTGAATTCAGAGTATAAGTCGACGCGGCTGAAGCTAGGAAAGGTTGAAATCACGGCCTACATTGCAGACACCGATAAAAGGCGCGCAGATGGGCTTATGTTCGTCAAATCCCTCGCGCCCGACACGGGAATGATTTTTGTATTTGAAGAAGAAATGCCCAGAGGGTTTTGGATGAAAAATACGATTCTTCCTTTAAGCATCGGATATTTTGATAGGGGTGGTGTGCTTTTTGAGGTTATCGAAATGAAACCGGCGTCTAGTCTGATGGAGCTCAAGCCACCTACCTATGAAAGCAAAAGACCAGCTATGTTTGCGCTCGAAATGCCAAAGGGCTGGTTTAAAAAGCGCTCGATTCCAATTGGAGCGAAGCTTCAAAGGCAGGCTGAATCCCCGTCTCCCCTTCTGAACAAATTGATTCAAAAATAAAAATCACGACCAATGTCTGGGTGATTCGGAGTAACGTCACCAACGTCGGGCCGGTTCTGTTTTATCTTTCGTGCCCTACATCGATGTGATGTAATGAATTGAGTATATTTTTGACACTCGAAAACACAGAGGTAATACGTCATGTCCAGGAAGTATATGATTATCGCCCTCACCCTAATGCTCTCAATAGGCATGGGTGGATGCACTTCAAGTCGCTCAAACGAAGAAGATTCAGCCAGCGTAGAAAACGGTGCTGAAGATGAGAGCATGGAGGCGGCCGAAGCCAGCGAAGACAACTCCGATCTAGAGGTCGAAGGTGACAGCGGAGAGGCCATTGCGGATCTCGGCGATGACTTAGCTCCCGATGAGCAGTTGCCAAATGATTCATCTGCCGTCGCAGATGCAGATACGGCGAGTGAAGATTCGGCAGTGGCTCCGGGTGACGTTTCTGAGGTTCCCCCTGCCGATGACGCGTTGGCAGCGAGTGACGACCAGGCGCAAGACGCGTTCCCTGCAGAGCCCGACACGGCGACCTCAGATATGGCAGGCACAGATGCGGCCGACATGGCGGCCACCGACACTCAGAGCTCAGACTCGGGTTTCGAGCCAACACCAGAGCCCGCTGTAGTGGCCCCGACCACATCGTTGCCGACTCTTAAGAAAATGAACACAGAACCTTATAAACAAGGTTCGACCATTGTGAACGCGATCTACTTTGCTCGAAAGGGAGATACGATCGAGTCTATAAGCCAAAAAGTTTATGGATCGACGGACCATGTAAAAGATATTTGTAAAATCAATGCCTACAACTGTTCGCGTGAGATTCGGGTTGGCGACAAATATTATTACAATTCACCGCAAAGACCAACTGACGAAGTCACCGTTAAAACATTCTATGAGGACGCGGGGATCCCACCTAAGTTTTATACAGCTAAGGCGGGCGATAACATTCGCACCGTTGGTAAAGACTTGCTTGGGCACGAGCGAAGCTGGATGGAGCTTTGGGCAACGAATGATGTTGAATCGAAAGGCGACCTAGATGAAGGCGCCACGCTGAGATATTGGCCAACAAGTGAAACTGCAGTTCCGACCCAAACCATGGCGTCAAACGAAGAGGCAACGCCCTCTATGCCAACAGAGGCACCTCCGACAGAATCTATGCCGTCTGAAGTTCCAATGGAGACTCAAGCGGCAATGCCACAAGAGGAGACTGACGATTTAGCTATGAATTCGGGCACCGAAAATTTAGATATGGGTTCGGCTCCTGAAATGCCCGATACGAATATGGCCAGCTCTATCGAGCCGCCTCCTCCTCCTCCTCCGCCACCACCACCGCCAGTTGACAATGGCAATGACGGCCTTAATGCTAGCGCGACCGGCATTGATCAAGATCAAACTATGATGTTGAGCGTGGGAGCTGTGCTCTTGCTATTGGCGGCGGCCTTGTTTGTGTCGATTCGCAAAAAGCGACAACGTCGTCAGATTGACTTCAACACTTCGACTCAAACTCAAATCGAGTAGTCTGCGGGCTTTTTTTAGGCTGCGTTTTTGAAAATGTCTTCAAGCAGAGTTCTTCGGAACTCTCGACTTGTTTGAACGAAGTACATCAAATCATCTACAATTTGAGTGTCACGGCGATTGAAGGGTTGAAACCGAACTCCACAACCCCAAGCGTTTTTCCATACGATTGTGGCAGTCATTTTACGCCGGCGATCACTGACTACGATTTCCAAAATGAGACGATCGGCAGGCACTAAATCAGGAAAACCGGTCTCTAAGAACGCACCCGTTAGGCTTATGTTCTTAAGAATTCCCTTTTCGGCCTGGCGTCCATAACTCTTGCGATATTGAACGCTCATTTGCAGCGGGATGCGCGGTGCTGGTACAGACCCAGAATTGGTGTCCATTCGTTCCTCCACAAGTACAATCTATCTCATCGGAAGGAGTGCAAAAAAGTTGAGTGTTATTGTTAAGTTAGCGAAAGGGATGCCTAGAACTTCGACGCTTTTTCAAAGATTCTCTGGAAAACCCAGCTACCGCGTTGCATAATGAGACACGTACCGACGCTGAATTGACAAGCAGACCCAAAGCCAAGTATCACTAAGGTCAGGTTTCCATTATTCAGCTCGCCTGCACGAAACCAAAGACCTAATAAACAATATCTAATTTGCGATAGGCCAATAACCAAACTTCCAAATGTCTAAGACAGTAAACTTAAATCACTTACAAGAGGTAAAATCTAATGGACGAAAAACCTTCGTCGACTCAGGCTTCTAGTTCAACTCCTGCCGAAGCCCCGGCTAAGCCTGTCGAAAAGTCAGAAAAATCACCATCGCCAGCAAGCCCTCCTTCTGAGGCAAAGGCCGATGGCCCCGGACCAACATCAAATCAAAGTTCACAAGATAGCGATGATCAGCGCGGCCCACGGCGAAATTTTCGCGGTCGGCATCGCGACAATCGTCAAAACGGCGGTAAAAAATATTCTAACAATCGCGGTCGTGGCGGCGGCAGTGACCGTGGTGGCGATCGAGGCTCCTACCATCAAGGCGGTTACGATCGACACGACTCCTTTGAGGGCCCAGCCATAACAGGGGCCGAAGACCCCTCAGCTCCACCAGTAG
>JBGSQJ010000336.1:0-5212 GCA_041738165.1 Bdellovibrionales bacterium | reverse complement strand
GGTGGTGGCTTTGATGCCAAGTCTAGTTCTAAGGGGCGTGTGCTCGTTGCCATGAGCGGTGGAGTCGACTCGTCGGTAGCTGCCGCGATGTTAAAAAATGACGGCTACGAGGTTATTGGTGCGACGATGCAAGTTTGGGATTACTCCGAACAAGCCTGTGATATTCAAGAGGGTAACGGCACTTGCTGTTCGAGCACCGACGTGGATGATGCCCGTTCGGTGGCCGATCGAATTGACATTCCTTTTTATGTTTTAAACTGTGAGGCGAAATTTCAGGCCTATGTGATTGATGAGTTTGTGGGCTCTTATTTAGAGGGCCGAACTCCGATCCCTTGCGCGAATTGCAACACCTACTTAAAGTTCGAACACTTGATTCAAAAAATGCATGAGCTGGATTGTGATTACTTAGCGACTGGCCACTACGCCAAAATTGAAGAGGGGCCCGAAGGGCCTCGCCTCATATCCAGTGACGATGCCTTTAAAGATCAAACTTATTTCTTGTTTACGCTGCAAAAAGAGATTTTGGGAAGATTGATCTTTCCGATTGGGCATTTGAAGAAGCCCGAGGTTCGCGCTCTGGCTGAAGAGTGGGGCTTAAATGTAGCGAAAAAAAAGGATTCCACAGGAATTTGCTTTATCGGAAAAGGTGGCTACGCAAAATTTGTCGAAGACCAAGTGGCCAAAGATCTACTTCGGCCTGGAGAAATTCGAAATATTGAGACGGGCGAGTGGCTCGGCGAGCACACCGGAATTCACGGATTCACCTATGGTCAGCGAAAGGGCGTCGGTATTGCCACGGGCCAGCCTCTGTACGTGGTTAAAATCGATCCTGACACGAATACTGTGTGGATGGGGCCTGAGAGTGTTTTGTATTCATCGAAGTTGAAGCTGACTCGGGCCAATTGGCTCGCGCCTATCGCTAAGGGCGAAACATATGATGTGAAAATTCGTTTTCAACATCGTGGAGCTCCGGCGAGAGTCGTCGAAATGAATGACGAAGAGGTGTCATTAGAATTTCTTGAACCTCAAAGATCGATCACACCTGGTCAAGCCGCTGTGTTTTATCAGGATCGCCAATTGGTCGGTGGTGGATGGATCAGTTAGAAACCCTTAGGCAAGGGCTCGCTTTTAAGGTTCATACATTTGGTTGTAAGGTCAACACCTACGACTCAGGATTGCTCGAGGGGCGTCTCGCGCGTGCAGGGATCGAGCCCCTTGTGCCAATGCGTGAAAAACTCGATCAAACCTTGGTTCATGTGCTGAACACATGCGCGGTCACGAGCGAGGCCACTCAAGAGGCGGTCCGCCTGGCCAGAAGGCTCAAGCGCGAAGATCCGCTCTCGGTGGTTGTGGTGACAGGTTGTGCCGCTCAGGTCGACACAGAGATGTTTGAAACGACCCCCGGAATCGATTTGATTGTCGCCAATTCTCATAAGAGTCAGTTGCCAGAGTTAGTTTGGCAGCGTCTTCGTGGAGGATCAGCGGGCCGTGTATTCAAATCTAATATTTTCAAAAAAGAAGATCTTGAGCCAGGTGGGGGAATTGAGAGCGGTCACACCCGGGCTTTTTTGAAGATTCAAGATGGTTGCAATTCATTTTGTACTTTTTGTGTGATTCCTTTTGCACGAGGAAAGAGTCGAAGCCTCTCCATACGTGCTCTCACCGAGAGAGTGAATGAACTCGTCAGTCAAGGTGTTCGCGAGGTGGTGCTCACCGGAGTTCACATTGCAGATTATCAAGATGGTGATAGGGTTCTCGAAGATCTGATCGAAGCGCTATTGGCCAAAACCCTGATTTCAAGACTGCGGCTCACGAGTTTAGAGCCTAAAGAAGTCAGTGATCGGCTGCTGGACTTGTTTGAAGATGAGCGCCTCTGCCGGCACTTTCATATGAGCATTCAAAGCGCAGACACGGAAATTTTGAAGAGGATGAAGCGAAAGTACACGGCTGAAGATGTCGTTCAGAGTTTGCACGCAATTCGAAAAAAGTGCCCCGATGCCTTTATCGGGATGGATGTGATAGCCGGGTTTCCGGGCGAGACGGATAATGAATTCTCGCAAACTATACAAAATCTCAGGCTGGCGCCTTGGACGAGGCTGCATGTGTTTCCTTATAGTTCGAGGCCCGGAACTTTTGCCCAGCGCTCAATGAGTGAACATGTGCCGTCCAGTGTGATTCAGCGGCGTGCTCGTATGCTAAGAGCCTTGTCTGAAGAGCGGTTTGCAAGCGAAGCTCAGGCTCAAGTGGGAACGCGAAAGGCCGTGCTCGGCCTGAAATCCAAGCTGGCTTTGAGCCGTGATTTTTGGAATCTCAAAGTCACTCCGGCCCTCAAGCCCAATCAGGAGGCACTTGTTCAGGTGACCGGGGTTTCAGAGCGAGCTCTGACAGGGCATCTTGTGCTTGACGCGTAGCTCTAATTGGGGTTAAACCCGATAGCTGTTGGGCCGTTAGTCGGACCCGGGATGATCTATCAAATGAAGAATGTAAAAGATGCGGCCGAATTTGAGGCCATCTGTCAGTGTTTAAATTATCGGTTCAAAGATCCACGTCATTTGGCCGTGGCCCTCACGCATTCGAGTTTCAAGAGCAAAGGCGGCTCTGGCATTGAACCCTACGAGCGCTATGAGTTTTTAGGGGACGCCGTTTTGGATTTGATATTGAGTGAAGAGTTGATGAACCAAAATCCAAACGCGCGAGAAGGGCTGTTGTCCAAATGGCGAGCGACTCTGGTCAATGAAATGGCGCTGTCCAAAGTCGCCGGCCGAATGGGGATTCAAGAATTCATATTGGTTGGTGAAAAAGAGCGGCTTCAATCTGACTTTTTTCGGCCCCGGCTCTTGGCGTCGGTATTTGAAGCCTTGGTCGCCGCGATTTACCTCGATGCGGGACTGGCCTCGGTACGTGGGTTTGTTTTGGAATTGATGAAAGACGATATCAGATCAGCTGTTCTTTTTGAGGATGTTGAATCTGATCATAAATCTAGGTTGCAGGAGTGGTCACAAAAGAATGGCCGCGCTTTGCCTAAGTATGAAGTTGTCGAAACGCTTGGTCCAGAACATCGGCCAAGTTTTCGTGTGCAGGTGTGGATCAACTCAGAAGCTCTTGGTGAAGGAATTGGACTCTCAAAAAAAGCGGCGGAACAAGAAGCCGCCTTGGCAGCTAAAACTCAATTGGAGAAAAACGGAGAATGGGCGAAATGAAATATCGGGCTGGATTTGTCGGGTTGGTGGGACTTCCGAATGCGGGTAAAAGCTCACTATTAAATACATTGGTGGGCGAGAAAATTTCGATCGTCACGGCCAAGCCGCAGACCACTCGGCGCAGAATTATGGGTTTGGTCACAGACGACAATTCACAATTGGTGTTCGTGGATGCACCCGGAGTGATTGAGTCGACTTCGGGGCTAAACAAGTTTTTGGAACTCGAAGCTCAAGACGTGATGGCCCAAAGTGACGTTCTTTTGGTGCTGCTCCATTTAGACGAAGAAAAAGTAGAAAATTTTGAAAAATTGATGGAAATGGTGAAGAAATCCAAAAAGCCATTCGTGATTTTGATCCATAAGACAGATCTTCCTCTTGAGCACAGGGTTCGCATTTTGAGTGATCGGTTTGGTGGTTTGGGCGCCGAGATTCTCACCGGTTCTTCTAAGTCGACCGATATGTCGTGGCTCGAACAGTTAAAGGCGGCCCTCCGAGACAAATTACCTGTGAGCGAGGGGCCGCTATACGATCCAGACTACAGCACGCTATCGCCCGTACGCGACATATGCATGGAGTTGATTCGCGAGCAGTGTTTTGAAAAACTCCACCAAGAGATTCCATTTTCTCTCGCCGTAAGGCTTTTGAGGTTCGATGAAAGCACGAGCCGTGTGGTCAAAATTTATGCGGAGCTATTGGTGGGTAAAGAAAATCACAAAGCGATTGTGGTGGGAAAGGGTGGGCAGACGCTTAAGGCGATAGGCACTCAAGCGCGCCTGGAGATCGAGAAGTTCTTAGATCAAAAAGTATTTTTAGATTTGAAAGTGATTGCGAAGAAGAATTGGATGCAAGTGCCAAAAATCATGAAGGAGATGGGTTATGTCGTCTCAGACACTTAGGCGCGTGGCGCTTGTGGGTCGCCCTAATGTGGGCAAATCCACTTTGTTCAACCGACTGACGAGAACTCGAAAGGCCGTTGTGAAAAATCAACCCGGCGTCACTCGTGATATTCAAATGGAAGCGACCGAATGGTGGGGCAAATCATTTGAAGTCGCCGACACAGGTGGTTTGAGTGTCGACAAAGAAGGCTTTTCACCATTGATTCTGGGTCAAGTGGAAGCTTTTTTGGCGAGCGTGGATCTGGTCATTTGGGTGGTGGATGGCCGTGACGGGGTGACTTCCGAAGACTTGTTGGCTTACCAGGTGATTCAAAATTCTAGTAAACCATTTTTATTAGTCGTCAATAAATGTGACCGAACGCTTGAGGCCGAGAGTTATCTTCATGATTTTTATCAGTTCGGAGTCGATCCAAAGCCTGCAAGTTTTGAGCAAGATTTTAAGATCGACGAAGTGGTGGAGTGGATTATCGAGAATCTTCCGACCGAAGAAAAACTGGAGCGCGAAGGTTTCAGGGTCACGGTCATTGGCAAGCCCAATGCGGGCAAGAGCTCGCTTGCCAATCGTCTTTTGGAGCAAGAGAGAATGTTGGTCTCTGAAATTCGGGGTACGACGGTGGATGCCATTGAAGCTGAATTTGAGTGGAATGACGACAAGTACATTTTGGTCGATACGGCAGGTCTTCGTCGTCCGGGGAAACAAAAAGATGGAGTTGAGGTTCTCTCGACCTTTAAGACCAGAGAAGCCATGAGAAAGTCAGATATGGTCTTGTTGGTGATAGATGGTGTTGAGGGCCCGTCGCATCAAGATTCGCAATTGATCGAAATGTGCGTTGACGATCACAAAGCGCTGATTGTTGTGGCGAGCAAGCAAGACTTGGCGCGTGAGAAATTTGATAATGCTCGAGACTGGTTTCGCGAACGCGTGGAGCGGGAGTTTCACTTTTTCAAAGATGTGCCATTGGTTTTCGTCTCGTCGTTAACTGGTTCGGGAATTCGAGAGTTGATGCTCAAAATCGAGGATTTGCGAAAAAAGCTCGATATTCGAATTCCGACTTCGAAATTAAATAAGTTCTTTACCGATGTCATCAAGCAAGCTCCGGCCCCTGTTTATGGCAC
>JBGSQJ010000107.1:0-5602 GCA_041738165.1 Bdellovibrionales bacterium | reverse complement strand
ACGAAGACCGTGCCAAGGCCGAAGAGCTCATGGCGCGCAACTGCAGCCCGTATGCGCCAGAAGTCGTAGCAGAAGGTGAAGTGGCTGTGGGAACAAAGGTGGACTCTAACGAGAAAAAAACTGAGCGAAAATCAACAGAACGCCAGGTGGCCAGCTTGTTTGGAGTTCCGATTGTTGGCGGAGAAGCCGGCGGCACCGATGCGGCCACGTCTTCGACCACCACTCAGTTAAAAGAGTGGCAAATCAGTTACAAGTGCCAAAAGAAAAACTCGAAATCACTGTAAGTGTAGGAGCCCAGGAGAGCGAGCGCACAATTTTTTACAATTGCGCCGCTCAAATCTGGCCCCGAGTTGCATGGTGCGGCAAAAATCCATATATTGCGTTAAAATTATGGACTTAATATTTCCAACAGAACCTACATCTTATGTGCGCGCTGAGTTCAATACTCGGCGAGATCGCAATCCGAGCTACTCGGTGCGGGCGTTTGCCAGAGATTTAGGGGTTTCGCCATCGCATCTTTCAGAGTTTCTCTCAGGCAAAGCCAACCTTTCCTATGACCGAGCCCCTTCTTTAGCTGAAAAGCTCAATTTAAAAGGGGAGCATCGCGAGCATTGGTGTGATCTGCTCTCGATTCATTCGAAATTAAAAAAAGATCGCGATGCAGCTGGCTTTCGCATTTCACAGCGGCTTGAGAACTCAAAGGGTTCGGTTTCGCAAAAGGTCTTCAAAGCCATTTCGGATTGGCACTACTTTGCGATTCTTTCTTATTTTGGTGCGTGTCCAGATCTAACAGCTAAAGACATAGCCAAGCGGCTTTCGTTTTCACAATCGAAGGTTCAAAAGTCCATTGAGCTTTTGGTGGACCTTAAGCTTCTTAAGGTGAGCGAGCGAGGCTTTGAGACCACGGATGATTACAGTTTGGTTGGCAACACGGTTCCGAGCGAAGCCATTCGAGAGTCACATCGGCAAATTCTTAAGCAGGCCGTTAAGGCGCTTGAAACCTACGATATGACTGATAGAGAAAGCCAAAGTCTTTTTGTGACTGTGCCTCAAAGTGAATTTGCCGCATTTAAAGAGGCCGTTCGTGCTTCGATTTTGCAATTGGCCGCGCAGTACTCGAGGTCCAAGTTGCCAAAAGATAAAGTTCGCGTTCAAGCGCTGACTTTGCAGATCTTTCCGGTCGATGTGAAGGCCGATAAGCCCAGCCGGTTGAGGGTGGGTGCAGCGTCAAAAGGGGATGAATCGTGATAAATGAATCGGGAGTGATTATGAGATCAATAGCTCTTCTTGTGACATCGGTTCTTATAGTCTCGCAAGTCGCGTTCGCAAATATTCGCGTGATTGGCAATGGCGGCGGTGAAGACGAGATGCAGGCTCTGTCGCTTTTCGCGGCGGCTCAAGAAATTGTGGCGCTCGCGGTGAACTCACAAAGTATCGGCACGATGTTGCCAGCTGATCGTGAGTTGTTGGCCAAAGCGCACGCCATGCTTACCCGAAGTCCAAGTGAAAAATGGCGCCTGACGTTTCAGAGTTCAGGGCCAAACGTCGTTTACGATTCCGCGCAACGTGAAATAAAATTGAACCTGGATGCCGTTTTGAACTCCGAAAGCCGACTCGATCTTGCTATTTTAAAGTATTACCTTAAGGCCTCGGGCGTGCTTAACGACTTTGAGACTAAAAGTATGGCGCTTGCGCTTTTGCCGACTGAGGACTGGGAACTCGAAACGGTGGCAGTGAAAATGGGAAGCGTGGTGGTGTTTCATTCAGGTGATGTTTGGACGATGGCTTATCGAGATCGAGCGGGGTTTGTGGATTTTGCTCGAATGATGGGCCAAGAGTTTCCAACGTGCTCAAGGGGCGGCTTTGAGTTCCGTGCGATTGAGTCGGTGACTCGAGAGTCTGATGGATTCTTGGCAAAGATCAAATTTCAATGCGGCGAAGAAGAGCGGTCCGCTCGGCTTAGGGCTCAGATCTCGCAAGACGGCCAATGGAATTTATTTTTATTTGGCGTCTCTAGCGGCTGTGCTCCCTCTCTTATTGAGTAATGCTTCGCAAAGCGGAGTCGATTTCATAACTTCGCTGGCCTCTATTTTGGATGCGAAATTGTGTGTGAACGAGCGCCCATCTGCAGTCGTGACCCGAATGCTATGAGGGATCACGCTGGGGACCCTATGGGCCTCTATGGGGTCGGCAAGATCCCGGATATGGGGGATCGAAGTGGCCGTGGGAATGCGAAGCTTTCGGTATCCCGGGGTTGAGCTCGGCAACACATTTATATGTTCGGTGAACATCGATAGCCCTAGGCGGGTGACTTTCGAATCTAAAAGAGTTCCGCCAGTGGTGTAGCGTTGGTCTTTGACCTCATCTGCCACTCTCTCTTGCAGCGTCAGTTGTTGATAGTGACTTATGATGTTTCCGTCTTTATCTTTTTCACGCGCGTCTAAGATAAATTGATCCACCGACATAAAGATTTCGGCGTCGATCACTTCGACGCCTTCTTCGATTTCAAACTCGGCCCAAAATCCACTTGGGTTGATGATCTGAACTTTGTTGTCCGTGTATCCAACTGGAAAGAGAAGAGGTGGTTCTAAGTGCGAAAAGGTATTTTGAAACGTGAAATCGCCTGCCTGATTGACCCAAATTCCAACTGAATCTGGCCGATAGCGAAGTTCACCGTGGCCTTTGGACTTTGGGGAGGCTTCTGGCGTTTTAAATAAGACCTCTCGATCAAGTGGCAAGTTAACCTGTGAGTCGACAGTCATCGAATAGGCGAATTCTGCTAGGTTGGCCTTTGTGCCTGTTAGTTCAAATTCGGCTCTGTATGTCCCTTCTGAAACTCGTCTAGGATCTGAACCACGCACCCGAAAGTGGCCATGCTCGTAGTTCAAAACTAACTCGGCCATATAGGGCGTAGTGCTTCTTTTGAATTCCACTTCGACGCCGACCACTTGCCCGTTGCTGCGTTTGATCGATTTGACCTTTGCTGGACTTTGAACTTCTAACGGAAGATCAGCCTGAACACGAACTCTTTGCGCCTCTGGCGTATGTTCATTCAGCGAAACTAGGATTTTAACGGACAGGTTTTGGGTCTTGGCAAACGGCAAGCCATTCATTTTCATCGAGGCTGTGTTGGAGTGGCTATGTAAAAACCCGAGTTCGCCGTCAATGACTAAGATATCATTGTGAGTAGAAACCTTCTTTGTATCGAAAACTGAAATGTACTGTAAGTTACCGTTGAATTTATTGACGGACTCGGTCATTCCGACTTCGGGTGGTTTCGCGCCGAAGGCTTTTGATAGGGAACCGATCACCTCGTCGAGGGCAGGGGCCACGTGATCTTTCATAAGATCTTTAAAAAGATCCGCCACTTCAGTTAGCGCCATATTGACGTCTGTCGAAAGGTTTCGCATAAGCATGCTGCGCTCACTGAGCTGAGCAAGCACGATGTCGGTTAAGTCGGTGACCGAATTTTTATTGTGAATGAAGAGTAAAAATGTTGGGCGAACCATCATCGGCTGTGTCGTTTTCTTTGGTGCTTGCACGGCTTGCCTAGAAAAACTGATCATCTCGATGACGCGCTCACCTGGCTCGCTAGATGTGTCTATTTGGTTGGCCCTCGATGAGCTTACCTCGCCAGTTGTGAAATAGAAGTTTTGCAAAAGGTTTTCAATTTCTTGAGCCCACTGATCTCGTTTTTCGACATTCGCAAGGCCGGTTTTATGGCCGAGCTCGTGTAAGAGGAGTTTGATAAGCTGAGGAAGGCTAAGTTTTAGGCCAGGCTCGCTAAACCGAGCACGATTAATAAAGATGGGTTGATCTTGGCCTTCGGGCGCTCTCATTAAGCGCGGTCTCTCGCCAGGGTTAATGATGAACTGTTTTGAGTCGTCGACGAATACCAAGGGCGGCTGAACGTCGTCGTCAAAAAATGTTTCGATATTCGCCAAGAATGCTTTCGTTTCTTCATCTTCAATCAATCCAGAGGTGGCCAGCGTTTGAAGGAGTGTGGGCATTTTTTTATAAGTGCCTTCGATCCAGGCCTGGCGATTGACCTGGGCGTGTGCTGGCGAAGTGGTATTGGCACTGGTGCTGGCGGAGCTATTGGCCTGGGCCTGTGCGCTGCCAGAGGCATTCGTCGTGTTGTTGGCATTGGCGGCTGCTGGCGTTGCTGGTGCCGCTGCAATCAGGGTCAAAATAAGACCCACGCTGAGGCGGCCTAAAATCGACACTAATGGGCCAAAAGAGCCAATTTTAGTCCATCTGAACTCAATCAAAACGCACCTCAGCTGAGCTAAGTTAAATCCCTGTGATTATGGGGTTTTATTGCAAAGGCAGCGCCAGATCTAAGAGTCGATACGGAAGTTTGAATTCGGCCGTATCTACCGCGAGGGCTTCCTCTACGTGTGCGAAGTCAACCCAATCACTTGTTCAGGCTTTCCTGCTACCTAAAACGGCGGCAACTTATGTGTGGCGATGATTTAAAGTTGATGGCAGCGGCGATTCACCGGAGGTAATAAATGCAACGATGATGGCGACACGCCATCCGAAGATATGGTTGACAGTAGCGATGGTATGAGGAATAATCTAAAAAGGGTGATCGACTAGAGCACAGTCGGTCTGTGGAGAGTGATTGGCAACGCGTCGATTAAGACAGCTCGAGTTTACTGGCAAAGGCCTGGGTCGTCCGAGCGATTCATTTGGTGGTTCGCTTCTCAACGGAAACAATCCGAAAGTAAAGCGGCCGGTTGAGTCCAAATTTCCGCTTCACGTGGTTTTGCGTGGTGTGCGGGGCGGAATGCGCCTTCCAAAGTGTCATCACAATATCAACGATCTGCTAGATGAGTGCGCTAAAAAGTATGGAGTTCGCATCTACGCTAGGTCAAACGTCGGAAACCACCTTCATTTGATAGTTAAGCTTGGGCGGGTTTCAAATTGGCCAGGTTTTATTCGCGAAGTGAGCGGGCGAATTGGACTGCTTATGCGGAAGGTTGGAGCGAGCGTGAAGGGCGAGAGCTATTGGCTGCATCGGCCATTCACGAGAATCGTCAGAAGCTGGGGAAAGGCCTTCAAACAGATCAAAGAGTACATTTATCTTAATCAACTTGAGGCCAATGGTTTTGTTTCACGCAAAGAGACTAAGACGCTCAAGGATCTTCGTAACATTTGGGCTGATGGGTGATTGGGTTGACATCGTGAACGAGTGACAGTGCCTTTTGACGTCGTGGAGCGATTTGTGACCGTGACAGAATGATAGCGCCTGTTAACGTCGACATGTTGAGATTTTGTTTTTAGATCTTGAGTGGGGCGAATGGACATTTGCGTATCGAAATGTTCGATTAGGGATGAGCCTTATAAAACGAGATCTCTTCAAGAAGACCAGGTGTGCCAAGCTAGCTCAAACCGAACTTAAACAGACTCTGCCATGCTAGCTCAAACCCTGGCCATAGTGGTACTAACCCAAATCTAACAATGCATATCTACGCCAAACAGGAATAAGAGCGGCAACTAACTACGGCAACCCCACAGTTTATGGGCGCGGCATACAATAACGGCAAGCGCCGCCACCGAACGACACTGAATAACACCGACCTCCACCGAACGCCAC
>JBGSQJ010000081.1:0-7986 GCA_041738165.1 Bdellovibrionales bacterium | reverse complement strand
AGTGGGCGCCGGAGCTTTTCTAATCTGGATCTAACTTTTTTAAGTCCTTGTGATGGAAACCCGAGCTTGTTCCAAAGGGCTTCGTGGGCTAAATCGCGGTCTACATTGGGGGAGGGATGCCCGGGCTGGGCAAGAGGGGTGATTGTTCCGACCTCTAGAAATCCAGCGCCAAGTCGTATCCATGCGTTAATGTTGCGCGCGTCTTTATCTACGCCTCCCGCCAGTCCGATGGGATTTCTAAACTCGAGGCCTCGCCACTTTAAGGGCCGCCATGTGGCTGATCTTGATTTTTTGAATTTGGATGCGAGCGGTACGGCCCATGGGAGCAGCTGGTGCCCCCACTCTGGGGGCGCCCAAAGCCAGGGTCTCACGAGCTCACCAAGCTTGTCCGCGAAGCTTCATTGCCTTTTCGAGTCGAAGGAGCGAAGTGGCCATAGCTGAAGTTCGGAGGTTGGCCTTGTGATCGAGTGAAAACTGCCAAACTTTGTCAAAGGACTTATAGATGATTTCTCTGAGTTTGTTGCGCACCTGTTCTTCGCTCCAAAAGAGCCAAGAAATATCTTGAACCCATTCAAAGTAACTTACGATGACGCCGCCGCCATTGGCTAAAATATCAGGCACCACCATCACACCCAATTCATCCAATATGGTGTCGGCATCTTTGGTCGTCGGGCCATTGGCACCCTCGACAATAATTTTGGCTTTCACCTTGCCAGCATTGCCTTTGTGTAGCACGCCTTCGAGCGCACATGGTGCGAACACATCCACGTCTAACAAAACCAATTCTTCGTTCGAAATTGGCTGTGCTTCAGGGAAGTCTTTGATCACTCGTTTTTCACGCACAAATCTAGAAAGTTCAGCTACGTTGATTCCGCGCTCATTGTATATTCCGCCCGAAACGTCACTGACGGCGACCACGCGCGCGCCCTTAGCATAGGCCTCAATGGCGGCGTACATTCCCACTTTACCAAAACCTTGAATGGCCAAGGTGGTGTCAGACATCCGCTTGTTTTGTTTTTCGACTGCTTTTTCCATGGCGTAGACCACGCCCAATCCAGTCGCCGCTTCACGGCCCAAAGAGCCACCGATCTCAACGGGTTTACCCGTGACCACTCCCGTTTGGCTAAATCCAGATTCGAGTGAAAAGGTGTCGAGCATCCAGGCCATGGTTTGTGAATCTGTGCCGACGTCTGGAGCTGGGATGTCTTTGTCGGGTCCGATAAACAATGAAATTTCAGAGGTGAACCTGCGCGTGAGATTTTCGAGTTCGGTTTTCGAGAGAGCATGTGGGTCTACCTGTACGCCGCCTTTGGCTCCACCCAGCGGAAGATTCAAAAGTGAATTTTTAAAAGTCATAAGCGACGCCAGGGCAGCCACTTCACTTAAATTCACATGGTGATGATAGCGAATTCCGCCCTTGAACGGTCCGAGAGTTTGATTGTGTTGCACGCGGTATCCAGCGAACACTTTGACTCGTCCGTCATCCATGCGCACAGGAACAGAAACAATCAATGTCCGCCGGGGAAGTTTCAATCGTTCAAGAACATTGGGACTCAAGTTGACGAGTGCACCTGCTTCTTCAACAATCTTCATCGTATTTTGATAGAGGGCACCACTACTCAGAGCTTCCATTGAAAACGCCCTCCATTCATAAGGCCTAACCGTAAGGAAAAATTGAGTTTTTCAACTCTAGTGATGGCGGCCCTTAAAGTCGACAGTCGACGCGTTATGTAAGTCGGTCCGATGCAAAAGGGCCTGGCACGGCGGCCTGGCTGTGGTAGTTTGAGCGGATGAGAGAATTGACCGTTGAGAACGAGCGTCTTAAAGACATTTTTCGAGGTTTTCCAGATCGACTCAAAGCCCTTGATTCATCCGAACTCATCGTTGTTGGAGACGTGGGCTTAGATGAGTACGTCACCGGAGAAGTGAAGCGCATTAGCCCCGAAGCGCCTGTGCCGATTGTAGAAGTGCATGAGCAGGTGGGCCGCTTAGGGCTCGCGGCCAATGTGGCGCAGAACGTGGTGAGTTTGGGCGGACGAGTGAAGCTCGTTGGCGTGGTCGGCAATGACTCGGCGGCCGAGCAATTGAAAATCAAACTCAAAGCTTCGGGCGTTGATCCGCAGTATTTGGTGGTGGACTCAGAGCGGCCAACGACGCGAAAGCTTCGTGTGATGTCAGGGCCGCACCATATCGTTCGTGTTGATTTTGAAAAAAAGCAGTATTTGTCTAGCACCGTGGAATTGGCTTTGCTGGCTCAAGTTGAGGCTCTGCTGCCGAAAGCCAAGGGTGTGGTGATTGAGGATTACGCCAAAGGGGTTTTGTCGGAGCAAGGCCTTCAGTCTATTATTCAGGCGGCCCGAAAAGGCCGAAAGCCTGTCTTTGTCGACCCCAATCGGTTCACCCCTGCCGGCTATTATCGGGGCGCCGACGTGATCACTCCCAATCGTGATGAGGCCATCGAAATGTCGGGCCTTCATTTTGATGATTTAACCCCAAAGCCCGACTGGGTGGCTCAGGTGGGTCAGGCGCTACGCGAAAAGACCCTTTCGAGTCACATTATTTTGACCCGAGGCTCTGAGGGGATGAGTCTCATAGGTCTCGAAGAAACCGTTCATATGCCCACGTTTGCCCGGCAGGTTTTCGATGTCACCGGTGCGGGGGACACGGTGGTGGCGGCATTGGCCCTCGCCCATGTTTCTGGATTTTCGCTTATCGAGTCGTGTGTTTTTGGCAATGTGGCTGCCGGCTATGTGGTGGGCCAAATCGGTTGTGTGCCCTGTACAAGAGAGAATTTTCTATCCTATCTCGAACGACTTTTGCGCGGATCGTAGCGCCAATGTCCAATTCGTGATAGGACGTCGAGCTTGCCATGATTGAAAAACCGTCTTTTTACAGTCTCACTCTGCCTGAATTGGCCTCAACCCTTAAGGGTTTGGGCAAAGAGTCTTATCGGGCTCAGCAGCTCTTTCGCTGGGTCTATGGGCAAGGTGTAGAAGATTTTGAGGGAATGACCAATCTTTCTAAGGCTTTTCGAGCCGAGCTTCCCGAGCTGATCGAAATGAAATTGCCCAAAGTTGTTCTGGCTCACAAAAGTGTCGATGGCACGGCGAAGTTGCTTTTAGAAGTCGAGGGCGGCAAGCAAATTGAAGCGGTTTTGATTCCCTCTCGCGACCGCATGACTCTTTGTGTTTCGTCAGAGGTGGGCTGCAATATGGCCTGTCAGTTTTGCTTCACGGCCAAGCAAAAACTCGTTCGCAAATTGAGCGTTGATGAAATCGTTGGGCAATATGTGCAGGCGTCGCGCTGGCTCGGACCTGACCAGCGAATCACCAATATTGTTTTTATGGGGATGGGTGAACCGCTCGACAACCCCGATGCGGTTTTTAAAGCCATCGAAATTTTGCACTCGCCTTGGGGTTGTGGTTTGTCGAAGCGAAGAATCACCGTTTCAACGAGCGGCATTGTGCCGCTTATTCCGAAAATCACCGAGGCCGGAGTTCGCCTGGCAGTGAGCCTGAATGCGGTCACCGATGAAGTGCGCTCTAAAATTATGCCGATCAACAAAAGGTGGCCGATTGACCAACTGCTTGAGGCTTGTGAAACTCACTGCCGAGAGTCTGGTGACAAAGTCACTCTCGAATATGTTCTGCTGCGCGGAGTAACCGATTCGCTCGAAGACGCCAAGAAACTTTATGAGCTGACCCGCTCAGTTCCGTGCAAAATCAATATAATTCCATTTAACGAACATCCAGGCTCAGAATTTGCTCGCCCGGCCAGTTTTGCCATTGAGCGTTTTCAAAATGAGTTGATTCGCTTGGGCGCCCATGTTTTACGAAGAAAGACGATGGGGCGGGACATCTACGCCGCTTGTGGGCAATTAACAACAGCAGTTAAAAAAGGGGAGCCGGTCGAATGGGTTCAATAATGGTGGTGGGCAGCGTAGGGTATGATTCGATAACAACTCCAAAGGGAAAACGCGAAGGCATTTTGGGTGGTTCGGCCAATTATTTTTCAATGGCGGCCAGTCGCTACGCCCCGATTCGCGTAGTGGGAGTCGTCGGTCAAGACTATCAACCCGAGCATCGGCAATGGTTAGAAAAGATGGGTGTGGACTTATCGGGTTTGCAACAAGTCGCCGGCAAAACTTTTTCTTGGGAAGGTCGCTACGAAAAAGATATGAACGACGCGATCACATTGGCGACAAATTTGAATGTCTTTGAATCGTTTCGACCGCAAATTCCAGATGTCTATCAGGGTTCTGAAGTGGTCTTTTTGGCCAATATTGATCCCGTTCTGCAATTGCAAGTTCTCGAGCAAGCCAAGAATCCGAAGATCATTGGTGCCGACACCATGGACTACTGGATTCGCTCGAAAAAACCCGATCTTTTGAAAGTGCTCGAGCGCATCGACATTTTGCTCATCAATGAGGGCGAGCTTCGCTTGTTGACCGACAGTTGGAACACCATTCAAGCCGCCAAGCAGGTTGTGCAAATGGGGCCAAAAGCTGTCGTGGTCAAACGAGGCGAGTACGGTTTCGTGCTCTACTATGAAAATCAGTTTTTCATTCTTCCCGCATTCCCGGTGGACGAAGTGGTCGACCCAACTGGAGCTGGTGACACCTTTGCCGGTGGCTTTTTGGGTTACCTAGCCAAACTCGATCGGCCATGGAAAATGCAAGATCTCAAGCAGGCCTGTGTGCATGGTTGTTTGCTGGCCAGTTTCACAGTTCAAGACTTTGGTGTAGATGGCATTCGCCGTGTCACAGATGGTTCGTTCAAAGAACGTCTAGAAACATATGAAAATGTGGTGACCTACTCGGGAATGTAAGACCTAGGTCTTGAGTTTATCGCTGGGCGCTAAATAGAATTCTAGAATTTTCCGATAGTTAGTTCAGGATGAGCGGCAAAAAAAGTAAAGCTCTCGCTAAAGAACTCATGGATGACTTGTTAAATCCAGAAGAGTCCGTGGGCGAGAGTTCAATTCATTTGGTTTCACCTGATGCAACTGAAGTTGAGGCGGATGTCTTTGACAAAACCGAAGCGTCAGATCCGAGTCTTCCACCTGTGCTCAATGACGTCGAAGAAACGATTCCGATGCCTTCTCAGGTGGATTCAATAACAAACGAAGAAGTTCGAAGAGAGCGAGAGCGCGCGTCAGTTGGAAGATTTGTCGGGATGCGCTCAGGTGGAGCGACTTCCTCTACCGAGGCGGCTTTGGCCCAGAGTGAAAGTCTAAGAATCGCACAAACTCGAATTTTAGATCTCGAAAAAGAACTCGAACGTTTGCGTTTGCAAAATGAAGAGCTGGGCGCTGCGGGCGAGACTCTTAGGCGCCGAGCCGACGAACTGCTCGCCGAATGCGGTCAAATTCGTGGTGAAATGGACCACGCCGCTTCTATTCACGATCAAGAACGAAAGATTTTAGCCGCGTCCAAAGAAGCTTTGCAAAAAGACGTCGAAGGCTTGCGGCGTAAGAACGATGAACTTGAACTTCGAATATCCACCAACATTCAGCGTGTTCGCGTGCGTGAGCGCGAACTCGAGAATCGCCTTGAGTTGGTAAAAATGGAAAGCTCGGCGGTCATACGCACCAAAGATGAATCGATTCTGGAACTTAAAAGGCAAATCGACCAAATTAACATCGAGCTGAATAACTATAGATTGAAAAACCAAGAGCTCAATCGACTTTCCAACGACAAACAAGAGATGCTCAGACGAACGGTAAAGGCCCTAAGGCTAGCTCTATCAATGCTTGAAGGCGAAGAAGAGTCGGCCTCTCAAGCGTCGAAAAGGAAATCGAAGTGAAGCACGAACACTTCAAATCGCTTGATGTTCAGGCGGTTGTTCCGCACGTGCTCAAATCCATTGCCAAAGCCACTCGCGCGAAAAAGATCGAATGGGTGTCATTTGAGGGCCTCAAATCTGTCGATCATGCCGAAGCTCAGAGTCATCATTTCTTTCATTGGCCCTTTAACGCTCGAACCAATTTTTTGCGTCTTCAGGTGACTCTGCATAAAAAAATTCTTCCGGTCATATCGACTTTGAAGGGACCAAGATGGGTTGAAGATGATCTTTTGGTCTATCCGGTGGTTTATGAAAAAGAGTTAGTCGGACTCTTTCTTATTACCGGGACTTGGCGAGTCGCCACACAAAGATCCATTGTTTCTAAGGTGCGCATGAGCCTCACCAATGCGGCCAGGTACTTAAGTTTTTCTTATCAGTTGCAATCTGCCAAATCTATGTCGTTTATTGACGAGCTAACGGGACTCTACAACCAACGCTATATGGCTCAGATGCTGGATCACGAAATCGAAAGTCATCGCCGAAAGAAATCGAAATTCTGTTTGCTCTTCATGGATGTTGACTATTTTAAATCAGTCAACGATCAGCGTGGTCACTGGGTGGGCTCCAAGCTTTTGACCGAGGTTGGAGCTGTGCTTAAAAAACAAGTGCGTTCGTGTGATTATTGCTTTCGCTATGGCGGTGATGAGTTCGTCATCTTGCTGGATGGGGCTGATGCACAAAAATCCACTCAAGTGGCCGAGCGCATTCGCAGCGCGATAGAAGGCCATCCCTTTTCGGTAGAAGGGCACAACCTCAACTTGACAGTGAGCATCGGACTCGCCGAGTATCCAACCCATGCAGAGACGGCCGCTCAAATGATTCAGATTGCCGATATGGCCATGTACGAAGGCAAAAAGAAGAGTCGCAACATAGTTTTTATTGCTAGTTAAAAATGGACGTAGTTAAAAAACGCATCAAAATTGTAGTCAGTGATTTACACCTCGGGGTGGGCCGCACGCTCGAAAATGGCCAGATCAATTCACTTGAAGAATTCTATTTTGACGAAAAATTCGCTGAATTTCTACATTATTACAGCACAGGCAAATATTCGGATTGTGAAATCGAGCTGGTGATGAATGGCGATATTTTCAATTTCTTGCAAATCGATTTTAGAGGTCATTATCTAACTGTTATCACTGAACCCATTAGTCTTGAAATCATGAAGCGGATTGTTGCAGGCCATCCCGTATTCTTTGATGCGCTAAAAAAATTCTTAAGTCACCCGGATCGAACTCTCACCTACATTGTGGGCAACCACGATCAAGCGATGCTATGGCCGGCGACCAGGGCCTATTTGAATGAAGTGGTTGAAACCACGGTCCACTTTAAAAATATTGTTTACTTTTTTGAAGGGGTTCACATAGAGCACGGCCATATGCATGAAGCGGCCAATCGGCTCGACCCACGCAAGTTTTTTTTAAAGAAGAATTTGCCTGAACCCATCTTGAATTTGCCATTTGGCTCGCACTTTTTTGTCGAGTTTGTGCTTAAAATCAAGCAGCACTACCCTCATGTCGATAAAATTCGGCCATTTAATCGAATGATGCGATGGGCACTGTTCAACGAAACCTGGTTTACAATTCAAAACAGTTTGCGCTTAGCCCTCTATTTTTTGCGATCGGCGCTGTCGAATGATCCGCGCCGGGTGTTTCCCTTCTCAAGAATAGTGAAAGTTTTATTAGAAAGCGCGATTTTTCCCGATTTGAGTGAGTCGGCCAGAAAGATCCTGCAAGATGAACGGGTGCATACAGTTTGCTTTGGCCATAGCCATGTTTATCAATATCGCCAATTTGGTCATGACCGAGAGTATTTCAACACGGGCACATGGACAGATTTGACCTCGCTTGATATTGCGTCTTTGGGTAAAATTACGAAATTGATTTACGTTCTTTTTGAGTACCCCGAAGACTCTTCTCGGCCGCGCGGAAGACTCAAAGTGTGGAATGGTTACCATCGAGTTGAAGAAGATGTGGCGATAGCATGAGTCGGCCTTTGATTGAAATTCTGGGTGACGCTGAATATGGCCGTGGCTTCGATCGCCTGTTGGATCTTTATCCAAAGGTTCTCGCTCGCAAAGAGATGGCGTTTTTCTCGAAGGAGTCTTTTGGAGGATTGCAGGCCGCAATTGAAGAGCGCTTTGCTC
>JBGSQJ010000076.1:0-1579 GCA_041738165.1 Bdellovibrionales bacterium | reverse complement strand
TGAAGGTGATCTTGCGGATTCCTTAAGCTCGAGTATTGCTGTTTCCGGAATTTTTGATCCCTGGAAAATGCGCACAGGAGTTTTTCGAAGTTCCGCGATTTCCGATCCCGCTCCTATTGAATTGGCAAAAAAATTAGAGTCGAGCGCTCTCGACGCAGACACTCGCATTGTGAATGTGCCTTATGGTCAATACAAAGATTCAAGTTCTTCAACATGGATTGCCAACACCAATGGTCTGCGTGGACACTATCGCTCGAATCTGAGTCATGTTTTTGCTTACAGCCTCGCCAAGCAGGGTGAAGAATCCGTTATGGGACTCAAACTTCAGGTTTCTAGAAACCCGGGTGAATTAGACGCATCGGCAGTTGGCAAAAAATCAGCTGAGCAGGCCCTTGAGCGCTTGGGTGCCAAAAGACCCACCACTGGAAATTATAAAATCCTGTTCGATTCGCACACGGCGCAAGAGCTGGTGGGAATGATCGCGGGGTATTTTAGCGCCAAGGCCGTCGATGAAAAAAAATCTCCGTTCACTGGCAAAATCGGCGTGGCGGTGGCCAACGAGAAATTCACTTTGCTCGACGATCCCTTTTCAGATTTGGCTTTTGGCGGCAGACCCTTTGACAGCGAGGGCTACCCCTCAAAGGTGACCTCACTTATTGAAAATGGAAGGCTTAACTCTTTTTTAACTAACTCTGTCTATGCAAAAAAGTTGAACCTCCCTCACACCGCCTCTGCCGATCGCTCGCCTAGCACCGACCTTGACGTTTCGCCGAGCAATCTCGTGGTCAAAGCTGGAATCGGTGAATTCTCTGCGATGACGAATGCGGCTGACAAGGTCATCGTGATTCGAATGATTTTGGGCAAAGCCGGATTTCGAGCCAACTCGGGGGATTTTTCGTTGCCCGCAGAAGGCGATCTTTATGTGAATGGCAAGCGCGAGTGCGCACTCAAAGATTTTTTGATTTCTGGCAATATCTTGCAAGTTCTCAAAGACATCGAAGAGATCGCAAGCACCTACGAGCCATCACCCGGCACCGTGGCATCGCCCGCGTTATTGATTCGCGAACTCAGCGTTTCAGGGCAGAGCGCTTAGTGGCTTTTTTGTTGTTCGCGCTTTTAAATCCCCTCAATGATGTGTCGACTTCTACTGTAGATCCACCTCAGTTTGCGGACGGGGCATTGGTCTACACCGAAGAAAGTCTGAACACTCAAAAGAAGCTCTACCCGGATCTGGCAGGATTGGAACTCAAGAGTCCAGACTCACGCACTGTTTTTAATCAAGTCCTGAGCCTGGCACGAGGGCAAGACGGATGGAGCGTCACGGCCGTAGACAACGAGAAAATGCATCTCGAAGCTGTAGCCACCACCAAGCTTTTGCACTTCAAAGACGACATAGCGATCGACGTGCGCCCGTCGAGTGATGGATCTGTTGTGCATATGCGCTCACGCTCAAGAGTTGGAAAAAGTGATCTGGGTGCCAACGAGAGACGAATCAAAAACTTTTTTGATAACCTGTCGACATCCATCTTGGCGAAATAATTTATTTTTTAGAATAGTCATAAAGCACAACACTGCATTT
>JBGSQJ010000064.1:0-6916 GCA_041738165.1 Bdellovibrionales bacterium | reverse complement strand
ACCAAGCAGTAAAAAACCATCGAGCTGGCCGGCGACTCTGGACCGCTACACTCCGCTAAAGAGGCTCGAATTTCAATCGGGATGGTACAAGGTGAAAGACGAAGCTGGACGTTTGGCGTGGGTTCGTGAGCAACAAGTCTGGCGGCCTGTCACTATTGAAGGCATTTCGTTTTGACCTGTGTTGGTATTCTGTCTTGTTTTGATACGGAAATTAGATCTCGATTGCATGGCCGCAGTTCTTCTCTAAAATCGTCTCTCAGGGCATTTGATTTATGCAACGCGCCTTAAAATGTAAGACGGTTTAAGAAATCTGCTTGCAATATTTTTACGGTTCGTGTGTAAATAGTTCAGTTCCAAATTGGCACTAGGCCAGGTGGACGATCAAGGGGTTTGGGGGGAGACAGAATGTGACAGGACTTAAGAGCGATCTCATTGAAAAGTGCAAAAGCAAATTATTGGCGGCCAAGACGGAGCTGCTGAACCGAGTGCGAGAGTCGCGAGCGGATCTCTACAACAGTGAAGACGCCAAAGGCGGCGACGAAGGAGATCAAACATTACGCGCATTGGCAGAGAGTGAATTTCTCAGCATGCATGAACGCCTGCGCAAGCAATTGATGGAAATCGAATCGGCCCTATCTCGAATCGAGCGCGGTCTTTATGGGGTTTGCGAAGAGACTGAAGAACTTATTGAGGCCGATCGACTCTTGGCTATTCCTTGGACTCGGCTCAGCATTGAAGGCGCCGAAATACGCGAAAGCCTCGGCAAAAAGTACGCTCGCTAAAAGACCCTAGATCACTGGGCACGGATTGTGGCTGGCGCTCGCCCAGCCACAGAGTTTGTAAAGAACGCGGGCGCCTACATTGGCGTCCCATTCGTCACCCTCTCTCGGTGACACCTCATTCAAATCAAAACTGACAATTTTTCGGCCGCTTTCTACAAGCGAGCGAACAAGGTAATGAGCTTCGGCAAAGCTAAGGCCTCCGGGCACGGGTGTGCCAGTCCCTGGGCATAGATCAGGGCTCAAGCCGTCGATATCAAAGCTGATATGAACAAGCGTTGGCAGGGGTTCTAGAATTTCTTTGCAGATCGTTTGCCAGGAGCGCCCACCAAAAAACTCGGCGCGGATTTGCTCATCAAAGAAAGTGTGAACTCTATTGTCAGATTGAGTGACCTTGTATTCTTCTTCACAGTAGTCGCGAATCCCCACCTGCACGAGTTTTTTGGGCGGAGTATTAAGGCTCAGAACGTTGTTCATAATCGACGCGTGAGAGAACTTGAAACCCTGGTAGTCGACGCGAAGATCGGCATGGGCATCTATATGTAAGACTCCCACCTCACCCTTAAAGGTTTCACAGCTGGCTTTTATCAATCCGAGCGGTGTCGAGTGATCTCCGCCAAGAACGGCTGCGATCTTACCTTGCTCGAGCGTGGCCATGGACTGCTTGTAAACCCAATTGCACATGTGCTCACAGCCCTGATTGACCTTGGCCAACTTTTGCTCATCGGCACTGTTAAAGGGCTCACCAGATTCAAGCTTTTCACGTATCTCGACAGCCATGGGCGAGAGTTGGTCATTCCAGGTGACCAACTCATGCGGGATGTTTTTTAAATGAAAGCCTTGCTCATAGGCGCGGCCAAACCCCGCATCGAAAAGATCGAGCTGCGATGAGGCATCAAGAATGGCTTTAGGGCCAAGAGCCGTACCCTTGCCGTAAGAAGTAGTCACCTCCCAGGGCACGGGCAAGATGACAACTTTCGAACTCTGTTCTTGGCTAGGCACACCGAAAAGTCCAAGCCGACTGGAGCCGGTGGCATTAGGATCAAATTTTTTATCTTGGCTATTCACAAGCGACACTCGAATCAAATGAAATCTTGATAATCTAGATGAGTTGTATAAAGTTGGGGCCCGACTTTGCAAGGTAGGTTTTAAATGTCGAGTACGAATTCAGTTTTAAATGCAGCGCGTTTTTTGGTTTTTTCTGGATTGTTTGTAGGGCTTGGCGCATCCGCCTCGATTCCTCCACTCAAAGTAACTCCGCTCGGTAAAGCCGACGCACCTGTAGGCGGCACTTTTTACCGAAATATTTCGGCCGAGCCGCAAAACTTTAACCCCCTCAACAGCCAAGAGGGCGCCGCCCGAGACGTCTATGAGTACGCGGTCGAAGGCTTGCTCTTTATCAATCCTGAGACCTTTCAATGGGAGCCCTGGATTGCTGAAAGCTATGAAATTTCAAAAGACAATCTGACCTTCACATTCAAACTTCGCAAAGAAGCCCACTTTTCTGACGGTAAGCCCATCACCGCCGAAGACGTCAAATTTTCAATCGAATATCCAAAAGATCCGGCCTACCAGGCCTCGCACCGAGTTCCTTATTACGAAGACGTCGACACCGTAACTGTGCTCGACCCACAGACGGTGCAAATCAAAATGAAAAAGGTCTATTTTAAGAACTTGGATGTATTGGCTTCGGGCGGGTTCACTCCGATATTGCCCAAGCATATATATGGAGACCCCAAAAAGAAGTTTTCAGGTGCGCCTGTATTTGGGTCTGGAGCCTACAAGGTCGATAAATACAATCGCGGCAAAAACATCATGCTCGTGCGTGATCCCAACTGGTGGGCCAAGGACCTCGAAAATGGCAAATCTCAAGCCAAATTTGAGCGCATCAATTTTCGTTTTGTAAAAGAAGAAAACTTAGAAATCGAGATGGTCAAAAAAGGCCAGATTGATTACATGGAGCCCGTGCGCGCCGAGACCTATGAGACCAAAGCTGTAGGTGATGCCTTCAAATCTAAGATCAAAAAAGTTCAGGCCGAAAATAAAAAGCCAAAGAACTACGGTTTTATTGGTTGGAATTTCAAAAACCCCATCTTCAAAGACCGAGATGTTCGCGTTGCTCTTTCGCATCTTTTCAATCGGCCCCAGTTGATTGAAAAATTTGGTTACGGAAAAGTGGTCGAAGGCCGTGGGCCCGTTTATTACAAAAGTCCTTTTATGCCCAGTGACGTTAAGCCCATCGCTTATGATCCCAAAGTGGCTAAGGCCTTGCTTACGAAGGCCGGCTGGAAAGACGCCGATAAAAATGGTGTTCTTGAAAAAACCATCGACGGCAAAAAACAAGAGTTCAGATTTTCACTGCTTCTTCCCAATCGCGACGTAGAGAAGTACTTCACGCTCTATAAAGAAGATCTCAAAAAAGCGGGGATCGACATGGAGATCAAGCTGATTGAGTGGAACGTGTTCACCAAACTTCTTGATGAGCAAAAATTTGATGCGGTCACTTTGTCTTGGGGCGGAGGAAGCCCTGAAGACGATCTCAAGCAGATCTGGCACTCGGACTCAGCAAGGCTTGGTGGCTCAAACTTTATTTCTTATTCGAACAAAGAAGTGGATAAGAACATTGATTTGGCGCGCGGAGAAATGAACCCCGAAAAACGCAAAAAATACTGGCAAAACGCGGTTCGCCTCATTGCCGAAGATGCACCCTACACATACCTATTCAACAACAAATACAATTTGTACCTGTTGAATAGCCGTATCGGCTATGACCGCCCCACATACGCCTTTGATTTGAGCTACCCCTACTGGTACGTCGCTAAGTAAGAATCTAATTAATGGCGAAGTACTTACTTCAGCGCCTAGTTTGGATGATCCCGACATTGCTCGGGATCACCGTCGTTTGCTTTGGCATTATCAACTTGGCGCCTGGTGGACCAGTTGAGCAGGCGATTTCGAAAATTCGCTTTTCGGCGGCGGGCGGCGCGGGCAATAGCACAGTCGGAGTGTCGCAAGATATTATAGACTCGATTCGTAAGCAGTACGGTTTCGATAAGCCTGTTCATGTGCGCTATTTCATTTGGCTAAAAAATATCGTCACGCTCGATTTTGGTGAGAGCTTCTCTTATCACAGGCCCGTTATCGAAGTGATTGTCGAAAAACTGCCTGTCTCACTGCAGTTTGGCATCATCTCGCTTATTTTAATTTATATGATCAGTATTCCGCTCGGAATCTCAAAGGCAGTGAGTGACGGAGGAACGTTTGATCTTTGGTCGAGTGTGGGTCTGTTGATTGCCTATTCTATCCCCCCGCTGATTTTAGGTATTTTGATGCGAGTTTATCTTTCAGGCGGCGCCTTTTTAGATATTTTTCCGCTCGGGGATCTTTACTCAGATAACTATTTTGATCTCTCGACCTGGGGCAAGATTGTAGACCGCGCCCATCACTTCGTGTTGCCGCTGGTGTGTTACGTGGTGAATGGCTTTACGGTCTTGGCGTTTTTAATGAAAAACTCTCTGCTAGAAGAGATACGTTTGGACTATGTTCGCACCGCCCGTGCGAAGGGTCTTGATGAAAAGACTGTGATTTATAAACACGCGCTCAGAAACGCTTTGATCCCCATCTTGACCGGTCTTGGCAGCTTTCTAACCGTGTTTTTTGCGGGTTCGATTATTATTGAGCAAGTTTTCAATTTAGATGGAATGGGCCTACTCAGTTACAATTCGATTTTGTCTCGCGATTACAACGTGATCATGGCCTTGATTTTTATTCAGAGCGTTCTTTCAATGGTGGGTCGTTTAATATCTGATATGACCTATGTGCTTGTCGATCCAAGGATTGACTTCAAATGATGGAGAGATTTTTTACCAATGAATTGAGCCGAAAAAGGTGGAAGCGGTTTAGCTCCATTCGGCGGGCCAAGGTTTCGGTTTGGCTTTTGGTATTCATGGTGTTTTTGAGTATCACGGCGGAGTTTTGGTCTAATAGCAAGCCATTGATTATGAAATTCCAAGGCGCCATTTATTTTCCGGTTGTTAAGACCTACTACCCAACAGTTTTTGGCCAAGAGGGTGTGATCACCAACTACCGGGCTCTAGAGCTCACTGAGGGTGAAAACTGGGCGGTATGGCCCTTAGTGAAATGGAATCCACTTGAATCCAATGACACGCTTTCGTCATATCCGGCTCCGCCATCAAAAGAGAATTGGCTCGGAACTGATGATCGTGGCCGAGATGTGCTTTCGCGATTGATTTATGGCTTTAGATACTCACTTGGGTTCGCTCTCGCCGTGTGGGCGTTTTCGTTTGCTCTTGGCACGTTCGCTGGCGCGGTGATGGGCTATTGGGGTGGCCGGATCGATCTCTATGGCCAACGTGTCGTTGAGATATTTGACTCGCTTCCTTACCTATTGATGCTACTAACGTTGATTGCTTTTTTGGGCGCATCGCTTGAGCTCTTGGTGGGATTTTCTGTTTTACTTGGGTGGATGCGCATCTCGACCTACATGCGAGCTGAATTTTTAAAACTGCGTAAACGAGAATTTGTTGAGGCGGCCAAGGCCCAAGGCGTTGGTGTTTGGCGCATTTTGTTTCGTCATATTTTGCCCAACGGCTTAAGCCCGTTGGTTACGTTCTCTCCAACAGAAATTGCCGCTAACATCTACACCCTGGCCATTTTGGATTATTTGGGCATGGGCCTTCCGCCCCCAACTCCAAGCTGGGGTGAACTTTTGCAGCAAGCTCAAAACTATTTCACCATTGCTTGGTGGCTGGCCGTGTTTCCATCGCTTGCGATGATTGTCTCTCTAACGGCGCTGACGTTTGTGGGCGAAGGTGTTCGCCAAGCCTACGATCCCCGTAAATAGTGAATTCTATTTCGCAGTTGAGGGTCTCGCCTTTACCGCGCCATTCATGGCCTTGAGATAGCTCCCGCAATCTTCGCAAAACTGCAAATGATCGAGCTGACCAACAGCCTCTGAGACCTCATACCATTTCATCTCATAACTTCGAAAATTTTGTAAATCCTTGAGAGCTTTGCTCTTGGCCGCGTACACAGAGCCAGCAACAGCCACGCTCACAAGCTCTGGTTTTTTGCCACGCTTATAGGTGTAACAAACAGGCTCAGCTGAACCCTGCACGGGCGAGGTGCAGACTTCGGACTTCGATTTTTTTTGAACCTTAAGCCACTCCGTCTTCTCGGTATTTCTACTGCCCATGACTAGGCTCGATGTTGGGTCACACGAAACGGCCGCGACCAGTTTTGCAGAAGGTGCCGAGGGTCGATGTTCAGCAAACTTCTCAATTCGCTTTACACAGCTCATAGGCATCAAATCTTTAACTTGATCTGAAAGATGCCTATAGGCGAGAGTGCCGCCCGCGACAGCGGTGACTCCTAGCATTCCAGCTTCGGCGATCGCCACTAGAGGAACTCCGATGACGACTTGAACGGGAAGCATCAAACACGACAGAGGTGTTTCTGATTCTGTCACTTCCCATCCACAATTTTTTGCAGTCCAGATGGCACTGTCGATCAACTCTTCCGCCCCGGCATGAGCCGCAGGTACAAAACGCCAGAAATTCACCGCCGAATTTGTTCGGATCTCTCTACTGAGGTTTTTAACCAATTCGGCGAAGCTCATTTTTGACAAGTCATACGCCTTATTTTTTGTTTGAACGATCCGCAGCTTGGGATCGAAAGTGAAGAAAGACCCGTCGCCCTTTAAGGCCAAACCATATGGCGGGACGTACTCTATTTTTGGACTTTTAACTTTTTCGACATTTGGAACTTTCAAAAATCCGCGCACAAAAACATCAGTTGGCAGCATTGGCCACATGGCGTGAGCCCCCCTGACAGAATCAACGAGCAGATCATGCCGATTCCATTCTCTCACCAATTGTGCGATTGCATCAGAACTCTTAGGTGTGTCTGCATAACCGGCGGAACAAACCCCTATAAAAGTAAAAATAACAACAAACAGACTTTTCATTTGAATCGCCCCCTCAACCACTAGATTGACGGCTGACTCGCTTAGCCGTCAATAGGTAGGGAGGCCATGTTTTGACCCACCATAACTTGGATGCCCATCAACTTATGTGCTACCCAATCTTTCCAACTCATTACGGGGAGCACAAATGAAA
>JBGSQJ010000054.1:0-4836 GCA_041738165.1 Bdellovibrionales bacterium | reverse complement strand
GCTATGGCCAAAATGATTTTCGCGTTGTTTGTCCTCACGTCTCAAGCGCAGGCCGTGGTATTGGATTGCGCCAAACGGTTAACTTCAAGCGCGCTTGGTACAGTTTTGCCAAGCCGTTATAATATGATGCAAATGAGTAATTACAATGCCAGTCGCGAACTCTACCTGGAACGGTGGATTCATAAATTTGAGGCGGACTTTTCAGGCCAAAGCGTACTTTATCGAGGTTCTGTTCTAAGCTCAAAACGCCTGAGGGCCATTTTGGAAATTGGCCACGAGCCCCGCTTCAGATACGGTAGAGACCACGTTGTGATGGCCTCCAAAGATCCATCGACAGGCCTATTTTTTGCCGATGGCTCCGGCGGAACTGGTGGCCGTAACTACAATGTAATCTTTGTTTTCGCTCACACTGATCGTTGGGAGGATCATATTGACCGCGATGGAACGCCGCACGTCAGCTACATGATCTCGTACTCTGCTATCTTGCCAAAGGAAATCTTACGCACCTATGTTTACGACATGAATCTTCCTCCAGAATTTCCGTTTGTGGTTGAGCCGTGACGGCCTCAAGGATGGATGTCTTTGTTCAAGGCATATTCATTTTGATATCGCTTTTTGATACAAAATGGCTTTGGAGACAAAAATGAAAACTCACCTTTTGCAATTGATGCTCTACTGCGCACTCGTTTGTCCATCTTGGGGGGCGGCGGGTGAATCTCCGGTATTTAGACGCGATTTTGTAGAAAACGGAGTCGCCGTCTACCATGCGGTTTTCGAGTCTGGACGAAAATGCCAAGTTCTCCTAGGTCGCCCAGCCGACCGCAATTATGTCCCGATTAGTCGCTCCGCCCTTACGCGGCTACTTGCGGGCGGGGGGCACCTTATTGCAGATGCCGTATCGGGACGTTCTGATATCAACTGCCACGGATTCAGTTGTCAAAAAATAGGAATCCCCCATCTGCCTCAGAATGTCTGGATCGAGCCGGGGGATTTTAGAGTTCTCCTTATGGAGTACTTCGAAAAGACTCCCATTGAATGGTTCAGCCATGCACAAAACTGGCAAGGCGTGGATAGCTTCGAACACAATCCCAATATTCAGGCGGGCGACCTTGTCGTAATGGCTTTGGGACCCAGAATTCAACACTCAGGACTTGTAGTTTTTGAGGGCGGACAGAAGATGGTCCTTTCCAAATTGGACGAAGAAATGGTGGTCGTGGCCTCCCTTGCCAACCTGGTGGAACGCTACGGAATCAATACAGTGGGAGTCTTCCGCCGAAAGAATTCCTCTCAACTGTGATCGGAAGTTCAATTTATTGTCGGCCGTATAGCTCTCTCATTCGTTTAATCAACAAATTGGTGGGGCAAGGGGAGCTTAAAGGGCCTGGGGTTGAACCACTGTTTTCGCTCAATCACACCTGCACTATGTTTCACAATGACAATGGGGTCCCATTCACTTGTGGCCAATCTTATTATGGCTTACAAGGCTCTCCGGTTGCTGGATGCGGCTTGGTATCAATCTGGAAAGAATTAGGCCCGGCCACCCCGAGGAGAACAGCGGGCATGAACGAATGCAATCATGGGGACTGTGACGCTGAACTATAAAAGTCCTCGCCAAACCAGTTTCTTTTACACCGAGGAATTGACACTATTCCCCGTTTCGTTTATTCGTCGAAATCAAAATTCCCCCAATGGAGATAAATATGATGAATTTAATTGTACCCATCCTGCTTATAGCTGCTGCGCTTCCCGCCCAAGCGAAAATTCGCAATGTCGTAAACTGCGCTGATGAATTTACGTCGGTCCAAGTGAATACTTCCGGTGAGTACGGAAACAATAATTATAGAGTAATAATCGAAGACAAGCGAAATGGAGAGAAATTCCCTTACTGGGCGGTTCTTCGCGATGGCTCTTTCGTGAGCATCGAAAAGGGAAACCCTACGATCAATACTTCACCGACGAGCATCGCCTTTGTAAAATCTGGTTGGGGACTAGTTGTCATCGAAGGCGAGAATTGCGATATAAACCTCGACTAACTATTTGCGACTTGGAAAGTGATGGGTGGCTTCAGCCGCCAAAATCGTGGCGGATTTGAAGTTCGCATACTGAGCCCTTAACAACTTAAACGACCGACCCGAGGCAACTTAAGCACTTCATTACTTAGCACGAGCCTAGCATTATAACGCCGGGCTCTTTGCTTTTAAGGGCTTCTCCAGAATATCCTAAAATGCGCTGAAATCCCGCTCATCGCATCAAATGCCCGGTGAATACTTTGTTGAGGCGAGTGATCTGAAATCGCTAAATGTAACGGGCTGCCATTACTCGTGTAGCCAAACCATTAGAGTTTTGACGAAAGATCCCACCGCTTTGAGTTGGCTTAACACCCTTTGGGATCAAATCTAACTTGCACTCCTAGACTAGACGTGAGCACGGGAAGCACGGCTCTATTCTTGTGCCAAGGCGAGATTGATCCGAAACGCTGAATATAAGGTGGGGGTCGTACATCTTGGCTATGTCAGCGGCAAAAAAATTGCTAACTCTTCTGTTGGTTGTTTCTACGACGAGTCCGCTTTCACTTTATGCTGAGCAGGCGGCAAAAAGCCAATCCGATACAATGCAGAGTCGCAATCAGCCAATCCAATCACCCACTCTCCCATTTGGACTACGAGGTGAAGATCTTTTCTCAGGCAGAAATGGCAAGCAACGTATTGGACCAAAAGACAGCGATTTTAAAAACAAGGACGCCTATCATAAAAAATTGTCGACACGTCCGGCGTTCGCCTGTGTTCAGGACTTGGCCGGTGGAGTTTGGAATGCCACAGGTGGGCAGGCCATTGGCCTTTACGGGGTAGTTCGAGACCCCGTCAAAGCTTGGAACGAAGGAGTTGAAAACTTCAAGAACCTCAAAAATTTTCTCTTTAATATTCAAGAGGAGCTTGAAACCCTAACCCGCCAAATTGGTGACTTGGACGAAGAAACCAAATCGATGATTCTTTGTACGATGATTGGAGAAATTGGAGTCGACGTGCTAATTGCGACGCTCTCATCTGGCGCTGCAACTCCGAAACTTATGATGTCTATCGAGCGCTACGTGAGCAGACTTCGATCCATCACCAATGTTTTAAAATTCACTCGGCTCTCAGGAGCATCGACAGACGCCAAGCGCCGCATGAATGAACTGATCCGCGGATACATTCGCCACGATCGAGAACTCGCCTCCGAAGATATTCGGCAAATTGAACTTATGGCCGATCTTGATAACTCTGAAATGAGCATGGACATGCTCGAGTGTGCGATGTCCACAACGACAGCTAAACACCGGGCTGGGCCAAAACCGAATGCCGGGCTTGCCAAATACTGTGGTAGCAATCGAACTTTGGCCACCGCACTCGAGCCCAGAAACATTCAATCGTTACAGAGCAAAGGACTTGGCCAAGAGTATTCCTTTGAAGGTGTGCGCCTCGCCTCTTATGAGCGAGCTAGAAATTTGATGATGAATTTTCCGATGCTCGAGCGCTTCGGTTTTAGTGTGAATAATCCGGCAAACAGAAAGTTGTACACGTGTCGGCACCCCTCCTCGCCATTTAATGGCAAACCCTGCGGATGGGAGATGCGCAATGAAAATGGCGATTGGGCCCGGTTGAGATTAGACAATCCTGAGTACACCCCTGACGGTAAGATCGTCAAAGATGCTCATTTCAACCTCGAAATGACAAAAGACGGAAAGACTTATAAGTATTCAATTCAGTTTGATTGTCGCTCGAGTCAGTGCACGCCCCAAGAACTTGAGCGGCTACGCGCCGCAACCTTTGGAGATCTGGTTCATTAGGATTCACCCCGCTGAGAAATAAACGTAAACATTGCATGGCTCGATCCTTCAAAGATTTTTGGCGACGTTCAATTAATCATCTGACCTACGTTCGTATTTAGGAGGCGACCGTCTCAAGTCACTGCCCTAGTGAGCTGAATCCTCCTCAAGGCCGGCACCCCGATTGCAAAATCGAAACCTGTACCTTGTCGAGCCGGTGACAAAATCACTTCTACGACTAGGGTCATTGATCCGAAAAAGTAAGGAGAAACCATGGATATCATAGAAAACTCAGTCCAAGGCAAATGGCGTGAAATGAAAATCGAATTACAAAAAGCCTGGGCTAGGCTGACCAACCATGACCTTGATAAACCAAAGAGAGAACCAAAGACGGTTGGTGATTTCACGCAAAAACGCTACGTAGACGAGCAAGAAAATGCCAATCGAATTTCTAAATTGAGATCGAATCTGCAACCATTGTAGAGCCTGAAAGACATTTCACAAACCTAAGGAGTCGAATATGACAAATATAGACAGAAGCCTCTCAACCGAAGTTGCAAAAGGGCAAAAACCAAATGGGGCAGCCCCCACCTTCAGCAACAACGTGCTAAGCCGCGAACCACAGGTTGAGCGAACCTCGAAAATTGAGGGTCAAAACACCACAAAAATGCCCTCAAAATTTGCAACCTCGGCCGCAAAATCTATGAAAAGTAGCCGAGACTATGTGAGCGAAAACCCAGTAAGAGGTGTAGTCTACGCCGCAGCGGCCGGTATCGTTGCCGGTGGCTTGCTGACCATGGCCATGCGTGGCCGAAAAAATTAAATCTCCCGCACGAAAATGTGGGCCCCAGTTTTGGGGCCGCATTTTTTTGCCTGATAAAATTTAACACCTCCGACCTGAGACCCGGATTTAGTACCACTTGAAGTGTGAGTCTTCCTGCGTAAAACTCAACTAAAGGAGTGGGAAGATGAAGAGCAAAAGGTTCAAGGAAGAACAGATCATAAAGGTTCTTAAACAAGCTGAAGGTGGG
>JBGSQJ010000031.1:0-2153 GCA_041738165.1 Bdellovibrionales bacterium | reverse complement strand
CTCAAAGTTCGATTTGGCTGCCGATTTCGATCACTTGATTGGGTGGGAGTTTAAAAAAGATAGTCGCCCGGCTGGAGTTTCGTGACATAAATGAGAATAGAATTTCTCGCCAAATCGCCATTCCTACATATGATTTAGAGGCGATCAAGGTTTCGCGGCCCAGGTAAAAGGTCATCTCTTCGATCGGAATATCGATGTTCTTAGCTCTCATCGCTTCGAGAACCGTCATGATATTTGGAGATTCGATAAACCCAAAGTGACATTTGATTTTTAAAATATTTCCGGGAAGAGTTTCGACGTCGACGCGGTCTTGTTTGGCAATGCGTGGGCGCTCGTGAAATATGAAGCTCATGATCAAAATTCGTTCGTTTGCCACTTTGTTGTGGTGCAGGTTTCTGGCGAGTGCGGGCGGAACCATATCTGGATCTGAGGCCATAAACACCCCGGTTCCAGGTATTCGATGAACCAGTGAGAGTAAGTCGGATTCGATGAGATTTTCAAGTGGTCCGCACTCGTGGCGTAGACGTATCGCCAAAATTCGGCGTCCCTTTTTCCATGTGGTCATGAGGATCAAAACGAACAGCCCAATCGTCAGAGGCACCCAGCCTCCTTCAAGGATCTTATTTAAATTTGCTCCCAAAAATGCAAGATCGACTACCAAGAAAACAGTTCCTAGCGCCGCAACAGCGGAGTAAGAAAAATGCCATCTGCGCCGGGCGACGAGCAGGGCGAGCAGCGTCGTGATCAACATGGTGAGTGAAACGGCAATTCCATAGGCGCCTGCCAAATTGCTTGAACTATCGAATTCAACGACCAGCCAGATTGTGCCAATCATGAGCACCCAATTGGCGAAAGGTACATAAATTTGCCCGAGCTGATCGCTCGATGTATGAACGATGTTCATACGAGGAGCATACCCGAGCAAGATCGCCTGCCTGGTTAAAGAAAAGACCCCAGAGATCAAGGCTTGCGAGGCCACCACTGTGGCAAGGGTGACGATCACAACTAGGGGGTAAAGAGCCCAAGTTGGAGCGAGATTGAAGAACGGGTTGCTAATGGCCTTTGGATCAAGAATCAGCAATGCTCCTTGGCCCAAGTAGTTGATTGCAAGGCTTGGAAACACCACAAACAGCCATGCCAGCTGTATGGGCTTTCGGCCAAAATGCCCCATATCGGCATAGAGGGCCTCACAGCCGGTGACGACAAGAAAAACGGACCCCAGCATCCAAAAGGCCATCATTCCATAGTTTTGGGCAAGATTAAGTGCGTACATTGGGTTGAAGGCTTTCAAAATAGACGGCACTTCAATGATGTGGGGAAGGCCAAGTAGCGCAAGCACAGTGAAATAAAGAAGAATAAAAGGTCCAAATAAAGATCCGATTTTATTCGTGCCAAATCGTTGAACCGAAAATAGTAAGGCCAAAATAAGAACGGTGAGAAGCGAGATATAGTCATTGAAAATGGTGGTGGCCACCGAAAGCCCCTCAACCGCAGAAAGCACCGAAATGGCAGGGGTGATCATCCCGTCACCGTACAAAAGAGCCGCGCCAAAAATCCCGATTATGGTGAGGATTCTTTTTCGGCCACCAGATACCTTTGACTGAGGTAGGGCCAAGGCCAGCAAAGCGAGAATGCCCCCTTCGCCTCGGTTGTTGGCGCGTAAAATGAAGACCATATACTTGCCAAATACGACGACAAACAATGACCATAAAATCAAAGACAAGACCCCTAAAATATTTTCGGGCGCTAGCGGAATGCCAACGGAGTGCGAAAAGCATTCGCGTAGGGCGTAAAGCGGCGAGGTTCCAATGTCGCCAAAAACTATTCCGAGCGCGGCCAGAGTTAGCGCGACTCGGTTCTTAGATGGGTGCGGTTCTTGAGTGGCATCCACGGTTTTTTAACTATGCGCTCAGCTGTTAAGGGAATCAAGATTCATATCGAAAAATCCGATGCAAAATGGACCCGAATGGCTATCTGCGCATCAGGGTTTTGCTGACGGGGCATGGGAGTCTTGGTAAGAATCAGAGCAGCAATGAGTGAATGGTTAAAGAGCCTAAATCCTGAGCAAAAAACAGCGGTGATGCACAGTCATGGCCCCCTGTTGATTTTGGCAGGCGCGGGGTCAGGTAAAACCACAGTTTTGGTCTCGAGAA